>DNXU01000496.1:37067-41177 GCA_003505715.1 Cyanobacteria bacterium UBA8803
TAATATTAGTCGCTAATAAACCACTCCCTTTAGCATTCGTAACTGTCACCGGAGTACTGCTGAGATCGAATATGCCTCTGACACCGTTAAGGGTAATGCCATTCGTGGCCGAATCAGTACTGGTGAGGCTACCGCCTGTCAAGGTGACATTATTAATATTGATGCCGACTAAAGCCGGGACACCATTACCCGCGATCGCATTATTGGTTAAGGTAATTGCACCAGTAGGATTTTCCAGTAAAACCCCAGCTTCACTAAAACTGGTAACCTGATTATCTCGAATTGTCCCATTACCAATAGTCCTAGCCACAATCCCAGGGCCACTCGTACTGGTAATAGCAAACCCAGATAGCACGCTATCATTACCCATAGTGACCGTTCCCGTAACGGCTGGTAGTACTCCAGCACCAGACCCCGTCAGCCGTACCAGACCAAATTCAGCCGTATTAATCTGCTGCACAGGACCAGTGGATAACACCTGCACGCCGTCAGGAATGGTAAAGGCCGGAATCCCCGTATTTGCTCCCGGTTGCACGTAAACTATATCATCGTATTGCGCCTCATTTAAAGCAGTTGCGACTGTTCCCGTCGGATTTTCCGCCGTTCCGTCTCCCGTACCAATTCCCTGATTGACATGTCGGAAAACGTAAGGTTTGCCCGTTACTGGATTAGTTGCTACCAAAGTAGACTGTTGGGTAAATCCAGCCGATTCCACTTGTTCGTCTACTAAAATACTGGCCGTGCGGGATACCGATTCTCCCATCCTCAGCCAAACGGACTCATCCTCCCCCCTTGACCCCTGAGGCCGAGTCCCCGGAAAAGTTGCCCCAATACTAACCAGTAGATTAGTACCGAATTGGTCATCGTGTTGTAGCCCCAAGCCCAACTTGAGGTAATCTGTAGGGCGAATCTCCAGCCGCAGTCTCCCACCGACAAAACTGGGGGAGCCAGAGGCATTATAATAGTAGAGTCCGCCATACCCGCGCAAATCCCCACCGTTAGTAAACTGGGCAATTTTGGCACCTATCTCAAAGTCCACTCCCCCCATTGCCGCTTCTCGAATCGTAGTTTGACCGAACCTTCGTTCTCCTGGTAATAGCAAAGAATTGCCTTGAAAAACAGGGCTACCCGTGAGTTGCAAACCCGTATCAAACCCCCGAGTTGCTGCTACCTGACGAGTATCCCCAATCGGGATATAGCCATTGAGCCGAAAGTCCCAGATTGCTCCTAAACTTTCCACTCCCAACCCCAACTGGTTGAAAGTGCTATCGCCTGTATTCCGGGTATCGTAACCAATGTAACCGCCAAAAGCGCGATTCAACCCTGGAGTATAAGTACGGTATCCCACCAGGATATTACTCCCCAGGTGAGCGCCATTATCTAGGAGCAATCGCCCTTCTAAAAACCAAAGGTTGTTACCAGAAGTCTGAACTAGTGGTAAAAAGCCCTCAAAGCGGGTAAAACCATCATAGCCGCCGCCAGAGGTATCGTAGCCCGCACCGATGCGGGGTGCAATTCTCAAGTTAGCTGCTGCCGAAGTCGTTTCTGGAACTGGCGTTTGGGCAGTGGCAGGATAGCTAAACAGGGCAGCCGCTATTAAGCTAGCGAATACATATGCTTTGGCGTGAGTTGCCGTAGTGGCTGTTGTTCTTGGTTCGCAGTTCATAGGTTTATCTTTGGCGATCGCTAATTGGCTTAATCGGCAGAGGAACGGCTAGTGCAAACCTGGAAAGTTTGGCTCCTATCTCAGTAGAGCCAAAGTTTTAACTGTCTAAATATAGCTGCTGACTTGAAAATAGGGAACTCTTGAACAGGGAATGGGGAACAGGGAGAGGAGAACGCATCTTTTTACTTCTGGGCTCCTCAATTCTGAACTACTTTCAAGGTGGTATCTTAAATAAATGAAGTGACTGCTACTGAGATGCCAGCAGGTCAGTACCCCATTCTAAAGATAAGGGGTTTCCAGCTTCTAAACCTTGTTGTGAGCCAACTGCTTTGAATCAAGCTATCCCCATTGACCAAATTCGCTACAATGATCGCGGACTAGTGCCAGCGATCGCGCAAGATTATCTTGATGGCACCGTCTTGATGATGGCCTGGATGAATCGAGAGTCGTTACAGAAAACGTTGGAAACCGGAGAAGTCTGGTATTGGAGCCGTTCTCGGAGTGAGTTGTGGCATAAAGGAGCAACCTCGGGTCACATTCAGAAGGTGCGATCGCTCCGTTATGACTGCGATAGCGATACCTTATTAATTAGTGTCGAACAGGTAGGTGATATTGCCTGCCATACCGGGGAACGCAGTTGTTTTCACCAAGTTGATGGTAAAAAGGCCGCACCCCCAGCAGATACCTTATCTCAGGTGTTTGAAGTGATTTGCGATCGCCGAGATCGCCCGCAGCCAGAGTCTTATACCTGCAAGCTGTTCGCGGGTGGGGATAATAAGATTTTGAAAAAGATTGGAGAAGAAGCCGCCGAGGTGGTGATGGCTTGTAAGGATGACGATAAAGAGGCGATCGCCTCTGAAGTGGCTGACTTGTTCTATCACACTCTCGTCGCACTGGCTCACCACGGTGTTGAACTAAAAGCCGTTTATCGCCAATTGCAACAACGCCGCAGATAGTTAATCTTGTATCGTTTTCTAGTGTCACGATTTCATCAGGGGTAGGTAATGCCAAGCTCACAACCCAGAACCTTTTTGCTCGATTTTGAAAAGCCACTGGCAGAATTGGAAGCACGAATTAACCAAATTCGCGAACTGGCAGCAGAAAATAACGTCGATGTCTCCGAGCAAATTCGCCAATTGGAGGCACGAGCAGTGCAACTGCGTCAGGAAATTTTCAGCAGTTTATCCCCCTCACAGCGGCTGCAATTAGCCCGTCATCCCCGACGCCCTAGCACCCTTGATTACATTCAAGCCATTAGCGATGAATGGATGGAACTGCACGGCGATCGCGGCGGGTACGACGATCCTGCCTTAGTCGGCGGTGTTGGGCGCTTGGGAGGGCGTCCGGTGGTGATGTTAGGGCATCAAAAAGGCCGGGATACTAAGGATAATGTGGCACGTAACTTCGGTATGGCAGCTCCGGGGGGCTATCGCAAAGCGATGCGCCTGATGGATCATGCCAATCGGTTTGGAATGCCGATTTTAACATTTATCGACACGCCCGGAGCCTGGGCGGGTATTGAGGCAGAAAAGTTGGGTCAGGGCGAAGCGATCGCTTACAATCTCCGGGAAATGTTCCGGCTAGATGTTCCGATTATCTGTACGGTCATTGGTGAAGGAGGTTCTGGCGGCGCTTTAGGTATTGGTGTGGGCGATCGCCTGTTAATGTTTGAACATGCCGTTTATACGGTAGCCACCCCTGAAGCTTGTGCGGCCATTTTATGGAAAGACGCTGGCAAAGCACCCCAGGCTGCATCGGCTTTAAAAATTACGGCTAGAGATCTCAAAGACTTGGGAATTTTAGACCAACTATTGTCAGAACCCGTAGGAGGCGCTCATCTCGATCCTTTAGCTGCTGCTGCTACCCTCAAGGAGGCTTTATTGGAGAATCTGGAAACCCTCTCTCTTCTCAGTGGGAAAGAGCGTCGGGAATTACGGTATCAGAAGTTCCGTAATATTGGCATTTTTACGGAACTGTCTGCTTAAAAGGATGAGGGATGAGGGATGATTTTTTTGCTTCTGGAAAGTTGCAAACTGCTATAAATGCTGTTCCCCCCAAGGTTGGGAGGCTAGGGGGGCTACTCAACGGATAAGTTCGTAAGTATTGAAACTCCTATGGACGAACCGGGGAATTTCCAAAGATGTCAATCCTTCTGAGGTGATATAATCGTTTGTGTAACAATTCTTTACCTAGTTTGAATTCGAGGTAGTTAGTCAATTGGCAACCGATGTTCAGCTCAATGAGAGTCGAACAGTGCTTGTGAAGGCTAACTGCCCCAATAGCGCCTTCATCGCTCAATTGTTATAGGAAGACTGGGCAATCGCAAATGAAAGATTAGCCATTAGCTATGAACACCTGACAAATTTGCAATGTGATAAAGAGGCTAACAGATTTGGTAGTAGACATCCATGAGCAGAAAACGCAACACCAAGAACCATAATCCG
>DNXU01000496.1:41313-42095 GCA_003505715.1 Cyanobacteria bacterium UBA8803
CCTCAAACATCCCTCATCCCTCAAAATTTCATGACTTCTCCAATTAAACGACGTGCCCTGATTACTGGGGCCAGTAGTGGTATTGGCAAAGCAACGGCTTTAGCCTTTGCCAAAACTGGAATTGATGTGGCCTTAGTCAGCCGTTCTCAGGATAAGCTAGAGTCCGTTGCCACAGCAGCCAGAGAAGTTGAGGTAAACGCCAAAGCTTATGTTTTGGATCTGGCTAAGATAGAACAGGTTAAGACTGGAATTGAGGCGATCGCCGCAGATTTCGGGCCTGTTGATATTCTGGTGAATAACGCTGGGATGGGCTACATCAACTCTGTGCTAGAGACACCCCTAGCAGACTGGCAGCGCGTCATAGACCTGAATCTTACCAGCGTATTTCAGTGCATCCAAGGCATCTTGCCTGTTATGCGCCAACAGCAGCACGGCACTATCATTAATGTGGCCTCAATTGCAGGAGGCCAGCAAACCTTTCCGAATTGGAGTGCCTACAGCGTAAGTAAAGCAGGTCTGATTGCGCTGTCGAAAACCTTAGCAGCAGAAGAACGCGATCGCGGCATTCGGGTAATTACCCTTTCCCCTGGTGCTGTCAATACTCCCATATGGGATACGGTAAACGCTGACTTCAATCGATCGGCAATGTTAACCCCAGAAATTGTCGCCGAGTCAATTCTGCACGCTGTTCTAATGCCAGAACAAGCCGTCATCGAATCCATAACCTTGATGCCCAGTGCCGGAACTCTGTAAATATTAGTTATTTGTTGTTAGTTGTTGGT
>DNXU01000496.1:42258-43020 GCA_003505715.1 Cyanobacteria bacterium UBA8803
CAACCAACAACCAACAACAAAATCATGACTATTGCATCTTCCAACGGTTTCAGTTGCTCTGACTCTACTACCATGACTAACAGTACAAATGTTACGGGTCGCATTGAGACCCGCCCCGACCGTAACACCCAGAATGGCCGGGAACCTAAGTTGCACCCTCCCTCGGAAGATATGAACGAGGAGATGACGAACGCCGTGCGTACCTTACTATTGGGCGTTGGCGAAGATCCGGAACGGGAGGGACTGCTGAAGACGCCGAAACGGGTAGTAGAAGCGATGCGTTTCCTGACTGGTGGTTACAATCAGTCCTTGGAAGAAATAGTCAACGGAGCCATTTTTGATGAAGGTCACAATGAAATGGTTCTGGTAAGGGATATCAACTTCTTTAGCCTCTGCGAACATCACATGCTACCCTTCATGGGCAAGGCTCACGTCGCTTATATCCCCAACCAAAAAGTTGTCGGACTCAGCAAGCTAGCGCGGGTGGTGGAGATGTATGCACGGCGGCTGCAAGTGCAGGAACGTCTGACCCGTCAAATTGCCGAAGCGATCCAAACCATTTTAGAACCTAAGGGTGTAGCTGTGGTGATGGAAGCCACTCACATGTGTATGGTGATGCGAGGCGTGCAAAAACCCGGATCTTGGACGGTTACCAGTGCGATGCTTGGTGTTTTTCAAGAATCCCAAAAAACTCGTGACGAATTCCTCAACCTGATCCGCCATCAGGCCAATTTCTTTTAGATAAACTACTCAGGCTTGCCT
>DNXU01000596.1:0-6329 GCA_003505715.1 Cyanobacteria bacterium UBA8803
CACCCTGCAAGAGGTTTTATTATGGGTTATTCGCCGGACATCATATGAGGGATGAATTTTTTATGTGTTGTTGCTAATCGATATAAGTGAGGGTTTTCTTATAGACTGAGATGTGCAACTTTTGTAGAGATTTTAGATTATGTCTAACCTAACTGTTCGCGTGGTTGCCCGTCTGATTGCTCTACCGGAGAAAGTAGAGGAACTCAAAACTATCTTAAGTAGTCTGATTGAACCTACCCGCGCTGAAGAAGGCTGTATTGAATACGAACTATTTCAGAATCAAGCTGACCCTACAGATTTTACCTTTGTTGAAGAGTGGGCAACAGGAGCATTGCTGGACGCGCATCTAGCCAGTACCCATATCCAAGCTGCGATCGCACAATTAGAAGGCTTGCTCGCGGCTGCACCGGATATCCGCCGCTATGACAAAGTTCTTTGAGACTTGGTTTTTCCCTTATGAAACTTTACTACATCACGCTCAACACTTCAGAAGAAGCCCGTCAAATCAGTCAGGCATTACTGTCTCAAAAGCTAGCAGTCTGCACCAACTGGTTTCCCATCACCTGTGCTTATAGCTGGGAAGGCAAAATTGTGGAAGAAGCTGAAATAGTACTGATTCTTAAAACCCAATCTGGTTATCGAGAGGACATCGAGCAAGTAGTGCGCCAACACATCACCTACACTAATTTTATGGCCGAACTCTCTCCTGAATCTGTCAACGAAGGCTTTAGCAAATGGCTCAACGCGGAAGTGCCTCTTAAACTATAGCCATTTTGTAGGGTGCGTTACGGTTTTCCTAACGCACCTCTTTTTCGCTAGTGGTAATGGTACGTTAGGGGAATGGGGAATGGGGAATAGGGAATGGGTTTACCCTGAGCGTAGCCGAAGGGGAATGGGTAAACCTTCGACTATGCTCAGGGTAAAACAATTAAGAGACAACCGATTGTGAGAGTACAGGGTGCGGAAGGTGGGTACTAATAGTTATTTGATTTTACCAATCTCGCGACCAATTTCCTCAATTTGAGTATAGTTGGAATTTTGAGTAGGAATAAACTTGCCTGCTTTAAATAAGTCGAGAATTTCCTGCTCTTCTGGCACTTTGGGATCTAGATCCAAAAAGGCATCCTGAACTTTTTTAACAAATTCCTCACCATGCTCCTGTTTTACTTTGGGATGAATCACCCAATGATAATCGTAATAGGAAGGGGTACGCCAAATTACATCAACTTTACTGGTATCTACTTCTTTCCCTTCTAATCGCTGTTGCCAAACTTTTTCATTGAGAGCGCCGACCTCGTAAGTACCTGCTTCCACCAGTTTAATGGTCTTATCATGATCGCCGGAAAAGCCCGGTTGCCCTCCTTTAAAGTCCGCTAACTGGACATTCGCTTTTTGCAAAAAATATTGCGGCATCAAACGTCCAGAGGTTGAAGACTCGCTGCCAAAGGTGAAAGTCCGCCCTTTGAGCTTTTGTAAATCCGAGATATCCTTAAAGGGAGCCAACCCACTTTTCTTATTAGCAATGAAGACACTGTGAAATTTCTCATCAATGTCCCGTTGCGCGATCGCCTCGGCCCCAGGAACTTGCAACCGCGCCTGCACCCCCGTCAATCCGCCAAACCACACCAGTTCCAAGTCACCAACTTTAAAAGCTGTAACGGCAGCAGCGTAGTCTGTAACCGGCTTGTATTCCACAGGCACGCCTAATTTTTTCTCCAAATAGGCCGCTAACTTTTCATACTGACGCTGTAACTTTTGGGGGTCTTGGTCGGGAATAGCACCTACTACCAGTGCATTAGCCTTGGTTTCGCCAGTTGGCGATGAGTTAGGCGAGCAAGCCGCCAGAGGCAGCATCAACAGTAATAGACCCGATACAAAAACTTTTTTAATCATTCTCAGAAGTTAATTAATCTTTAGATTTTAGCTTTTAGATTTTATATTTTTTCCGCAATCTCTCCTCTCCACTCCCTCCTCCCCTGTTCTAGTCATAAGTTAGTATCGATTTGAACGTTCCCTGTAGCAGACTCTGAATGAAGCCCCTCTATTGCACTCAAGGACATGCAAATCCCTCCGGTAATCGCTTTTGCAGCCAATGTGGCGAACAGCTAACTCTTCCGGCAAACCAGGGAATTGAACTAGGGCTGAAGTTAGGAGATCGCTATCGGATTGTGCGCGAACTGGGATATGGTAGCTTCGGGCGCACCTATCTAGCCGAAGACCTGAACCGTTTCAACGAACCTTGCGTTTTAAAAGAGTTTGCTCCCCAAGTCCAAAGCGCTCAGTTTATACAAAAAGCAGCAGAACTCTTTGAAAGGGAAGCTGGAATTCTTTATAAGCTGCAACATCCGCAAATTCCCAAGTTCCGAGAACTGTTTCGAGTCCAGCAGGAAGAGCGAGAACGCCTGTTTTTGGTTCAGGATTTTGTAGAGGGACAAACTTACCGCGCCTTACTGGAGACTCGCCAATTTCAGGGACTGCGATTTACCGAAGCGGAAGTCACCCAACTGCTGCGTCAAATCTTGCCAGTTTTAGCGTACATCCACTCCCTAGGAGTCATTCATCGGGATATCTCTCCGGATAACCTAATGAGCCGCAGTACGGATGGACTGCCTGTACTGATTGACTTTGGCGCTGTCAAGCAAGTGGCAGTAACCGTTGCCTCTCAGTTCGCGGCATCTCCCACAGCCATTGCCACTCGTTTGGGTAAAATCGGCTATGCTCCCCAAGAACAGATGCAAGGCGGAGTAGTCTATCCCAATAGCGATTTGTATGCCCTTGGCGCAACGGTATTAACATTACTCACGGGTAAGGAACCGCAGCAGTTTATCGATCCTCATACCCAGACATGGAACTGGCGGCAACAGGTCAACCTTAGCCCGACTCTAGGCAGCATTCTGGATAAAATGCTGCAACCCATCCCCAGCGATCGCTATCACAACGCCAGCCAAGTCCTGCAAGCTCTAGCACCTCAGCCAGTCCACCTTACCTCCTCACCCCCCCCGCCACCCTTACCTGAACCCCAGACAAAAGCTACACTAGCCGTTGCTCCTGCCCAGATAATACCTAACCCCGAATCTGCTTCTACCCCAACTGCTGAAACGACATCGGCCAGTGCAACTACTTACTCATCCTTATACTGGTTGAAAACCATACTACTAGGGTTGGTATTAATTATCGGTGCTGGTGGGTTTGGCTGGTGGGCAGGCAATCTGTGGATTAAGTCTAAGATTCAACAACCACCCCATCAGGAGGATTTCCCGACACCTGTAATCTTGCCCAATGAGGACTCAGAACCACCACCCTCTACCAAATTTTCTGCCGAGGAGCAACAGCGCAAGCAACTTCTGCGCCAACGGCGTACTAATCTGGGTATTGATTATGACTTCTATATTGAGTTAGTGAATGAGGAATTTGGGCAGAAGTATCCCGAACAACAGGGCAAGCAGTTAGGAACTAGCCCAGAGGATGCGAAACTGAGAAAAGAATGGGATGAGATAGCTGCTAATTTCTTAACCCGCATCGAACAGATCGAATTAAGCGTAGCAGCGCGACAGCAGTTAGGCAGCTACAGCGCTACAGATCGCGATCGCTGGAAAACGCGAGCTAATAGCCTACGCATCAGCAGCCGCGCCCTATATGACTTAGCTGATGTGAGATTCTTCCGCCAGTTTCCTGAACAGCGGGATAAGGACTTTCTCAACCAACCTATTGGTCAAGTATGGCAAGGCACTGTCGCCGATACCCTGAAAGCGTTGAAAGATGGGAATGGCTTAGAGCGCATTATCTTTGAGCCAGAAGCTACAGGCCAACAAATCAGCGGTATTTTGAAACCAGGACAAGGTAAAGTATTCATCGCCGAACTTACCCAAGGCCAGACCATGGAGGTTAAACTCTCTGCTAACGAGAAAGTTTTGTTCTCGATCTACAGTCCCAGTGGTCAGACGAAACTCCTAGAAGACTCACGCGATCGCAGTTGGTCGGGAGAACTACCAGAATCTGGTTTCTACGAGTTTGTCGTAGTTTCCGAAGGTTCTCAACCAAGTGACTATCAACTAGATCTCACGGTTGAAAACGGAGCCTCTATCGAAAATTACTGAAGAGCCGCAGCAGGAGGTAAAACTAACTTAGGCATAGGTTGTACTTTACGGGATACAGGAGGAATATCAGTTAGCAAGTCCTCCTCAGGAACATCCTGGAGTAATACCTCCCGAATTAGCCGCGCTAGTACCCGCTGCGCTAAACTACCTGCAATTTTCTGCCCCATCTGTTGCGTTTCCTGCTTCATCAGCAACTGGGGAATCATCGGCATCAGCTGTAGTGGATCGAAACCTGGAGTATCTTTGAGGATCTCCCAAATACGCTTGATATGCTCAGCACTCTTAGAGACTTCTGCACTTTCTTGTGGTGTCTTCTCTTCCTCTAACCCTAACTGAACCCTCAAGGAATAAGTCACCTGGTCAAAGGTGCGACGCCCAAAAGTATCAACAGCCTTAACAATTTCCTCTATCAGCTGTTCCCGAATCAAAGTACCTCGGTCTGAGAACAAAAACTCTAAGGTTTGATTCAATACTTTGTTCAGGTCGTAATCAGAAGAGTGAGCCGCGTTCCGCAACAAGTTCTCCAACCGATTCCATCGGAAACCGTCATCCTTAATCAACAAGTCTTTCAAAGCTGACCGCAAGCGAGGTGAAGAGTCAGTTAACAAGCGCTTTGCAACATAAGGATAGGCTTTACTCAATACTTTGAAATTCGGATCGACATTAATCGCAATTCCTTCTAGGGTCACTAAGGAACGAATGATCAATGCGTAGTAGGCAGGCACCCGGAAGGGATATTCATACATCACCTCTGATAACTGGTCGGTGATGCTCTTAAAGTTGAGTTCCGCCACACTCGCGCCCAAGGCATTGTTAAAGACATTGGCCAGGGCTGGAATAATTGGGGTGAGGTCAGTATCTGGTGTGAGGAACTCCAGCTCTACATAGTCATGGGCTAATCCAGTAAAGTCACGGTTGACCAAATGAACCACCGCTTCAATCAAACCGTAGCGTTGATAGGGTTTGACTTCGCTCATCATGCCAAAGTCTAGATAAGCTAGCTTGCCTTCCGGAGTGGCTAATAAATTGCCGGGATGAGGATCGGCATGGAAGAACCCATGTTCCAATAACTGCCGCAGAGAACATTGCACCCCAACTTCAATCAGATGCTTAGCATCAATCCCTTGGGCTTTAATCTCTACCATGTTGGTCAACTTGGTTCCCGTTACCCATTCCAGAGTCAAGACGCGCCGTCCTGTATATTTCCAGTAAATTTGCGGCACGTAAATATCCTCAAGGTGACCGTAAAGCTTGGCAAAACGCTCGGCATGGCGACCTTCTAAGGTGTAGTCCATTTCCTCAAAGATGCGGGTGCCAAATTCATCCACGATCGCTACCAAGTCACTGCGCACTCGCTTGACGTTGGTTTGCACCCAGTTGGCAAGGCAACGCAGGAGGTAAATATCCAGAGCAATTCTTCGTGCTAGTCCCGGACGCTGCACTTTAACTGCGACAATTTCCCCCGTCTTCAGCTTGCCTTTATACACTTGTCCTAAGGAAGCAGCTGCTACCGGATCGGCAGTAAGTTCGGCATAAATCTCTTCCGGGCGATCGCCTAATTCTTCCTCGATAAATTGATAAGCCACCTCATTCGGAAACGCTGGCAGTTGGTCTTGCAACAGCGATAACTCTTCCAAAAATAGCGGCGGCATCAAGTCCGGTCGTGTCGAGAGCGCCTGTCCTACTTTAATGTAAGCCGGCCCTAATTGAGTCAGAATTTTACGCAGCTGAATCGCTCGCCCCCTTTCTTTAAAGGGATCGCGACCCCAGAGGCGATCCCACCAGCTATTAAAGGTAAAAGAAAGTATAGGCAGGGTAATGCTCACCAGCCGCCCTAACACTTGTAGGGGTGCCTTGCTGTATTGAGCCGCGATCGCTTCCGCATCGTAGCGCAGTGCTTCTGTCTGTAACCCAGACTCTGGTACTAGTCTTTCGCTATACTCGTACTCCATCCCTATCGGTTCAGCTGACACCTGTACAACCGACGTTTCCTCTACAGCGTTGACGTTTATTTCCTCGGAGGCTGGATAAACTGTTTTAACATTCATAGATATTATGCTGAACCGACAGGCGCGACTTTGTAAATTATTGTAACAATAACTAGATTAGGCACCGCGAAGCCAACTTTATCATCCCATTCTAGGGTTGGGAAGGGATACCCCATCCCCAGCCAACACGACAGACATTGTACGGATACACGAATTCCCCATCCCCCATCCCCCATTCCCCATT
>DNXU01000596.1:6351-18521 GCA_003505715.1 Cyanobacteria bacterium UBA8803
CAATGCTGCAATCTTTGCGGATTCACAATTTTGCATTAATCGACAAACTCGAACTCGAATTTGCGGCTGGTCTAAATGTCTTAACAGGTGAAACTGGCGCAGGCAAGTCGATTATTTTGGATGCCATTGATATTGCTTTGGGGGGAAAAGTTACCAGTCGCCTGATTCGCACAGGTACAAAACGCGCTTTGGTGGAGGCCAATTTCCGGGTAGATGCGTCTTTAATGGCGTGGTTGAGCGAACAGGAGATTGACCTGCTTGATGAATCGGATTTAGTTTGTAGCCGAGAGATAAATATCGATCGGGGCAGCTTGAGATCGCGATCGCGAGTCAATGGCATTTTAGTCAACCGCCGCTTGATGGAGCAATTGCGCGATCGCTTAGTGGAAATCACTGCTCAGGGACAAACCGTACAACTGATGGCTGCTAGCCGCCAGCGAGGACTTCTAGACCTGTACGGCGGTTCTGCACTCCTTCAGCAGCGAGATCGGGTAACCTCTGCTTACTTAACCTGTGAGGAAGCATACCAAGCCCTAGAGAAACGGCGGCAGTCCGAACAGCAACGTTGGCAACGACTTGACTGGTTAGAGTATCAAATTCACGAATTAAATGCCGCCAACCTCAACGATCCTGAAGAACTAGAACAGCTCGAACAAGAACGCCAGCGTTTGAGCCATGTAGTTGAACTGCAACAACAAAGTTATCAGGTCTATCAAGCCCTGTATCAAAATGATAACGGAACGCTAGCTACTACCGACTTATTGGCAGAAGCGGAAGCAAAATTAATTGATATGGTACGCTACGATCCCCAGTTGCAAGCCGTACTAGATTTGGTTACTGGAGCACTAGCTCAAGTGGTTGAAGCCAGCCACCAAATAAATACCTATGGCGATGCCCTAGAAACCGATCCAGAGCGCTTACAAGAGGTAGAGGAAAGGAGCGGGGCACTTAAACAAATTTGCCGTAAATATGGGCCAACCCTGGCCGAGGTGATCGCTCATTATGAAAAACTCTGCTCCGAATTGGCAGAACTGACCGATGAGGGTCAATCCCTGGAAGAGTTGGAAAAAACTTACGCCCTTTGTCAAGAAACGTTAACCGAACAGTGTCATGAGTTGACCCAGTTACGTCGTGAGGCGGCAGCGGATCTAGAGCGAAAATTAGTGGCTCAACTGAAACCTTTGGCGATGGAAAAAGTCCAGTTTCAAGTCGAGATCGCCCCCATCCTTCCTACGGCAATGGGAGCCGAGCAAGTGACCTTTTACTTCTCCCCGAATCCAGGAGAAGCGTTACAACCCCTTTCAGCTACAGCTTCTGGTGGGGAGATGAGCCGTTTTTTACTGGCCTTGAAAGCTTGTTTCTCAACAACCACCGACCGTGGCGGCACGCTGATTTTTGATGAAATTGACGCGGGAGTCTCCGGTCGTGTTGCTGCTGCGATCGCGGAAAGATTACACCAACTCAGCCATCAAAACCAAGTCCTGTGCGTCACCCACCAACCTTTAATTGCTGCCATGGCAGATCGGCATTTCCGAGTTGACAAACAGGTCATAGATCAACCAATTGCAGCAATAATCAACCAAAACGGCCAATTGGACTTAGAAGTAGACGGGTCAGTCCCAGAGGCTGAACGTTCTGAGGAGCGGACTGTGGTGCGCGTGAGTCTGTTGGACAATCACCTGCACCGCCGGGAAGAAATTGCTCAGCTAGCAGGGGGACATTCAGGTCAAGAAGCAATGACCTTTGCCGAGTCACTACTGGCTCAAGCACGTCATTGGCGTCAAAACTAGTAGGGTCAAGGCTCTAAGGTAGAAGGTAGAAGGGAAGATTAAGGCAGACCAGAGAAATTTTTTGTGGAAACCAATATCTGCGCATAATAGTTTTAGAGTTGGCTCACCGAGCAAGAGAAATCGACAGTGGTAAATACTAAACCTATAGAGTACTCTTAATCGTATGCCAGGAACGTTCTCTGACCCTAACAAGAGATATGACAGCTGCATTTTCAAATCGGTCTGCATTGGATCACGATGGAACTACGATTGATGTTTCTCCGATCCGGGACGAAGACCCGATCGTAAGCGAACAACAGCCAGCATCTGCCGGTGCATTAACCACTACATCGGGAACTTTTAGTGCCTTTCTCGCTCCCCTGACGCCGGATACTTTCAGAGAAGTCGTCACAGGGGTGGAAAAAAAACTAGAAGTGGTGCATCAAACCCTATCAATGCTGCTGGACAGCCAGGGGTTTGAGACAATTCTTCAGGAGATGTTAAATGCCATCACCTTAAAAACGGCAGAGCTACTAGCCGCAGACCGGACGACGATATTTTTACTGGATGAAGATAAAAACCAACTATTTTCGATAGTTGCGGAGGGGGAGAACGGCAAAACCATAGAACTGAGGATTCCAGCAGATCAGGGGATTGCTGGTGAGGTGGCAACCTTCAAGAAAGTGGTCAACAATCCCTATGATTTCTTTGATGATCCCCGCTCGGAAGGCTCTAAGAAGCTATATGAGAAAACAGGATACCGTACTTATACAATGCTGACGATGCCCTTGTTAAACCAGCAAGATGGCTTAGTCGCTGTTGTCCAATTACTCAACAAGTTAAAAACTAACCACGATCCCACCACTTCCTTAAAGGAGAAAATTGACGAAAAGGGATTTACTGAGGAAGATCAGAGACTGTTTGAGGAATTTGCCCCTTCAATTCGCCTGATTTTGGAGTCGTCTAAGTCATTCTACATGGCGACCCAGCAACAACGGGCAGCTAATGCCCTGATGAAGGCAACTGAATCCCTCAGCAAGAGCAGTTTGGATTTAGAAGACACCCTGAAGCGGGTGATGGATGAAGCCAAAACTCTGATGAATGCGGATCGGTCTACCCTATGGCTAATCGACCGCGATCGCAATGACCTGTGGACGAAAATCCAACTTCCAGACGGTTCTATGAAGGAACTGCGCGTACCGATGGGTGTTGGCTTTGTCGGACAAGTGGGGGTTACTGGCGAAGTTCTTAATATCCCGTTTGACCTGTACGATCACAAAGACTCGGCAACTTCCAGAAAGCTAGACCAGGAAAATAGATATCGCACCTGTAGCCTGCTATGTATGCCAGTTTTTAACGCCGATAAAGTCTTAATCGGCGTCACTCAACTTGTAAATAAGAAAAAGAAAGGTGAATTTCCGCCCTACAATCCACAGGACTGGCCCCAAGCACCGGAATGCTGGAAGGCCAGTTTTGACCAAAGCGATATTGCCTTTATGGAGGCATTTAACATCCAAGCAGGGGTCGCCCTCCAAAATGCCAAACTTTTTGCTACGGTCAAGCAACAGGAGCAGCTACAGCGCGATATCCTGCGGAGTTTGACCAATGGCGTCATCTCCACCGATAAATCGGGCAAGATCATCGCTGCTAATGAAAGTGCTAAACAACTGCTGGGGTACGGTAAGGAAGATAGCATTGAAGGGCTTTCGGTTCCCGATTTGATCAGGATTAAAGAGGGGGTATTTCCTAACTGGTTCCAGGCGGCTTTAGAGGCAAAAGACGAAAAAGCCCGCAATCAATACTACCCCGACCGCACATTACAACCCTTGAAGACAGAAGAACAACACAGCGTCCATCTGTCCATCAACTCGATTGCTGATGCCAACGATCCGACGAATGTCTATGGCGCTCTGGTAGTCATGGACGACATCAGCGATGAAAAACGTCTCAAGAGTACAATGTATCGCTACATGACTCAAGAGCTGGCAGAAGAGTTGCTAAAACTTGGGGATGCCAAGATGGGAGGCGATCGCAAAGAAGTCTCCGTGCTGTTCTCTGATATTCGCAGCTACACGACCTTGACCGAAAAACTGGCAGCGGAAGAGGTGGTGAGTATGCTGAATGAATATTTCGAGTCAATGGTCGAGGCGATTTTTAAGTACAAAGGAACCCTCGACAAGTACATTGGCGATGCCATTATGGCAGTGTTTGGTTCGCCCTTACCTCTCACCGATCATGCCTGGAGATCGGTGCAAACTGCCGTGGAAATGCGCCATCGCTTGGCAGACTTTAACGAGCGCCGCCGCCGCTGTAACAAAGAAGAGATCAAAATTGGAATTGGGATTAACTCCGATTGTGTCATTAGTGGCAATATTGGCTCTAGCAAACGGATGGAGTTTACGGCGATTGGGGATGGCGTTAACTTAGGTTCTCGCTTGGAAGGTGCCAGTAAGCAATACGGCTGTGATATCGTCATTAGTGAATATACCTTTGCCCCCTGCTCCTCATTAATCTGGTACAGGGAACTGGATTGCATCCGCGTTAAAGGCAAGAACAAACCTGTCAAAATCTACGAACTCGTAGGATTGCGTTCCGATCCAATTTTAGAGGACAAAGAGAAAATAATCGAACACTACCATAAGGGACGTGATTTTTATCTCGAACGGAAATTTACTCGTGCTATGGGTGAGTTTGGTTCGATTCTCGAAGATTTTGACAAGAACGATAAAGCCGCAGCTTTACACCTCAAGCGCTGTCAGCATTTCCTGCAAGAACCTCCACCAGATGACTGGGATGGAGCCTACACCATGACAGAGAAGTAAAAGCTGAAGAGATAGGGAGTGGGGGAGTGGGGGAGTGGGGGAGTAATTTGTACTCGGTACAGAAGGCTCAGGAATTTTTTCGGATGACCATGAATTAGCCCTGCTTCAGGGAGAGGAAAACAGAGAAATTTTTTTCCTCTCCCTTCTCCTTTTAGCTCGCCTCTTTCTGGTGGCAGTTTGCTAGAATGGCTGCTAACTTGAAGTTATCAGGTGTCAGGCACCTATGCCCCTAAGGCAAGGGCTTGTAAGAGTATTTTCCCGTTCTGAGCGCAGCGATCGCTCTAGAGGAAACAGCTCTTTCTACCTCCCTACACTGTATTTTTCCTACAGGCAGTGTTAGCTGCCTAGTTATTTTTCCATCCCCCCTCTTCAAGAGGTTGACTGCAAAATTGCCCGGAGATAACTGTGAAAGTAAAAAGTGGAGAGTTAGCTCAAAACTCGCGGGGCGATAAACCAACGCTTGAGAAAACTAAAAACTCAAAACTCTCTACGATGCTGTCGTATCTCAAACGCTTGAGTAGGTTTGTGTTGCGACATCCAGCGTTGGTGGCAAGCTTAACTGTGACGGGTTTAGTGGTAGGAGCTAGGCAGCTGAATCTGTTAGAGCCTTTAGAGCTGACTGCCTATGACCGGATGATGCAGCTGCGACCAGCATTGCCGCCAGATCCGCGCCTTTTAATAGTGGAAATAACTGAAGCCGATATTCAGGCTCTAGAGCAGTGGCCAATGACGGACGCAGTGATGAACCAGCTCTTCCAGAAGTTAGAGCAGCATCAACCAGCAGTAATTGGCTTGGATATCTTTCGCGACATTCCGGTGCCACCCGGTCATGCGGAATTGTCCGCCCGGTTTGCTAAGAGCGATCGCATCATTCCCATTTGTAAACTCAAAGATACCGAAAATCCTGGCACTCCGCCACCACCAGAGGTGCCAGAGTCACGGGTTGGTTTTTCTGATTTAGCGATCGATGCTAGCGGCACAGTGCGCCGCGCTCTATTGTTTCACCACTTAAATCTTACCTCTGGCTGCACTACACCCTACTCCTTCAGCTTTCAGCTCGCACGGCGCTACTTGGAACAAAAGGGAATTCAGCCGGAAAACTATCAAGATGCCCTGAAGTTCGGTCAAAGTATCTTCAAACCGCTTTTGCCTAATTCCGGCGGCTATCAGCAAGCCGATGCTGGAGGCTACCAAATTTTATTGAATTACCGCTCTGGGCGTCAGCTAGCCGATACTATTACCTTGAGTGAGGTTTTGAGCGATCGCCTTAACCCGAACTTAGTGAAGGGTCGCATCATCTTGATTGGAGCTACTGCTCCTAGTCTTAAAGATGCCTTCTGGACTCCCTACAGTACCCAAGGGCGACAACTGACCAAAATGTCAGGAGTGGTAGTACAAGGTCAGATCGTCAGCCAAATTCTCAGTACAGTTCTGGATGGACGGCGAGTTTTTTGGTTTTGGCCGGAGTGGGCAGAAATCTGGTGGATTTGGGGCTGGTCGCTGGCGGGCGGTCTATTAGTGCGGAGCGTTCGCAATCCTGCCCAGCTCGCTCTAGCTGAGATTTTAGCACTCAGTCTTTTGTTAGGAATATCGGTAATCCTGTTTTTCGGGTCTGGTTGGGTGCCTGTTGTGGCTCCAAGTTTGGGGTTAATTGCTGGCAGTACTGGTGTTTTAGCTTACACGGCTTATAAGACTCAACAAGAACGAGCCTACTTTGCCCGTCTCGTCCAGGAACAGGAAAATAACTTGGTAGCCCTTCAAGCTCTGCTAAAGGAAAAAACTCTCGAGCCTGCGATCGCCCCAGAGCAGGAACCACTGACTAACACAACCCAAATTGCTCCTGGTGATTCAACTGGTGATTCAACCGCAATTTGGAATTCTCATCAAGAGGCTGCCCCTGCGCCAACTGGAGCAGAGACCCCATCAAAAAGTACTGACATTCTATCCGGACGTTATAAAATTATTCGGGTTCTGGGTGCTGGGGGGTTTGGTCTCACCTATTTAGCAGAAGATACCTTGAGACCGGGTAAACCCAAATGTGTGGTCAAGCATTTACAACCAGCCCGTCGCGATGACAAGTTCCTAACCATTGCCCGACGACTATTCCGTACTGAGGCCGAAATCTTAGAAAAGTTGGGCAATCACAATCAAATACCCCAACTGCTGGCTTATTTTGAAGAAAATAAAGAGTTCTATTTAGTCGAAGAATATGTTAAAGGTGATTCCTTGAGCGACGAATTACCAGTCGATAAGCGACTGCCAGAAGCCCAAGTGAAGGAGTTGATCAAGGGGATTTTAGAAGTTCTAAGTTTTATCCACGAACATAGTGTTATTCACCGGGATATCAAACCAAGTAATATTATTCGTCGCCAGACAGACGATAAACTGGTTTTAATTGACTTTGGGGCTGTCAAACAGATACAACCTCAAGAGCTGAGCGACCAAGAAAATTTAACCGTTGCCGTTGGCACGCGAGGTTATGCACCACCAGAGCAATATGCAGGGCACCCCTATTTTAGTAGTGATATTTATGCGGTAGGGATTATTGGCATTCAAGCCGTAACTGGCATTGCTCCCCATCAGCTGTCCCTAGCACCAGAGACGGGCGAAATTAACTGGCGTCATCTCGCCAATATTAGTGAAGAATTCGCCCAGCTTTTACAGAAGATGGTACATTACCACTTTGCCGACCGCTACCAGTCTGCTAGTGCGGTTATGGAGGATTTACGGCGGCTGTGAGTAATATTGTGTCCGGTTGCGTAGATATGGTTTGTAGTCATCACTTTAGTGGTTGACAATTGTTGTATCCTAAACCCGCTCTTGCCAAAGTGCTTTTAGAGAAGCCAGAATTGCTTAAAGAGGTGTGGCAGGCGCTCGATCAAATTTCTGACGAAGCACTGATGGGTGAGGGGCGCGTGTATGGGGGTGGCTTGCATAAGCTGGAGCCGAGGGAATTGGGTAATGCTTTAGCAGTAGACGTTCTCGAATTTTTACCCAAAAGAAGCATGGCTGAGTTATAAGTAAGAACTGAGAGGAATAGTCACGTAAATCTATGTCCGCAAAAGATATCTTTCATGGCGTTGTACGTTCGGCACTGGAAAAGGAAGGGTGGATAATTACCGACGATCCTCTATATCTTAAAGTAGATGAGGATAAGTTATATGTTGATTTAGGTGCTGAGAATAACTTATTGGGAGCAGAAAGGTACGGACAGAAAATAGCAGTAGAAATAAAAAGTTTTTTAGGTCTTTCATTAATTATTAATTTTCACGAAGCGATGGGTCAAGCCTGGAACTATAAAGTAGTTCTAGAAGAACAACAGCCAAATAGAATTCTTTATCTAGCAGTTCCAGAAGATATTTATGAAGAGTTCTTCACTCGGCGTTTAGCTCAAATGTCAGTGACGCGGATGCAATTAAACTTGCTTGTATTTAATCCGATAAAACAGGAGATTGTACTATGGAAATAGACAAATATAGAAAACTAATTAAATCAATTGTCGAAAAATATTCTGAGTGTGATAGTGACGATCCCGAAGTGGAAACTCAAATTGCTTTCGATCTCGAACGCGATCGCTATCTGATGTTTCATGTCGGATGGCGTGGAGAAAGACGAGTTTTTGGATGTGTTATTCACATCGAGATTAGGGAGGGAAAAATTTGGATTCAACGAGATGGAACTGAGGTAGGGATAGCCAACGAGTTAATTGAAGCCGGAGTCCCTAAATCTGATATCGTGCTAGGATACAGGTCGCCTTATATGCGTAAGTTTACAGAGTTGGCGGTGGGGTAGTTAGGATGAAGTTAGAAAGGCGATCGCTACTCAAGTGTCCCGCTTTAATTCAGTAACCGTTATTGTTATGTAATCTACAGATGTAGGGGCGGGTTTAGCTATTAAAACTGGCCTCTTGATAATAACATTTGTCCAAAACCCGCCCTGAGCGCTTAACGAACCATTACTAATCTATCAAGCCCACAGCACTAAACCAGGCTCATAAGAACTTGAGAGATTGGCGTGTTTGGGCAACACTCGTAAGGACATTCCCTGTAAGCCACTGGAACTGTAAGCGATGTCAGATGTGTAAATACTACAGTTTTGATCATCCTTACCCTGGTAGTCCATAACTACCGATATACCATCGACAATTTGGCCATTTACATCTATAGGCCCCTTGTATAGTTCCACCTGCACGTCATCAGGACTCAGTCCTGCCAGATTAATGCGGGTTTTAACGGCAACCGATTGATTGACTACCAACTCGCTTGATGCGGCAATGTCAATGTCTTCAATTTTGATGTTGTACCAGTGATCGAATAGCTTCTGTTTCCAGTGTGCTAAGTCCTTGGCGGGTTGGTAGTTATTGCTAGTCATAACGAACTGACGCTCGCTAGCTGGGAAGTAAGCTCGCAGGGCATAATCCCGTAGCATTCGGGCTGTATTAAACAGGGGACAGTTGAGCTGGATGGCATTTTTCATCTTCGCCACCCACCCGCGAGGAACTCCCTCATGGTCGCGATTGTAGAACAAGGGTACAACTTCTTGCTCTAATAAGTCATAGAGTGCGTTGGCTTCGACTTGATCCTGATATTCAGGTTCGTCATACTCTTCGCCATTACCAATCGGCCAACCCGTATGGATATAATCGGCTTCGTCCCACCAGCCATCCAGAATGCTGAGATTGGGCAACCCATTCATCGCCGCCTTCATGCCAGACGTACCAGACGCCTCGCGAGGACGGCGGGGGGTATTCAACCAGACATCGCAACCTGCAACCATCAGCCGTGCGATATGGATGTCATAGTTGGGAACGAAAACCACATGATCGTCAATTCCGGCTTCCCGAATTAAGTGGATAATTTGGCGGATTAATTCTTTCCCTGGCATATCCTTAGGATGGGCTTTGCCAGAAATTACGAACTGTACTTGTCGGTCTTTATTGCCCATCATGATTTGCTTAATCCTGTCCATGTCACGCATGAACAACTGGGCGCGTTTGTAAGTCGCAAATCGACGGGCAAAGCCAATTGTCAAGGCACTAGGGTCGAGGACTTCGCGGACGCGATCAAGTTCTGCTGGCATGGCACCGCGATCGCGTAAATGTTTCTCCAACCGCTCCCGCAGAGACACTACCATTTCTGAGCGACAGCGCTCGTGATTGCGCCACAATTCCTCATCTGGGATGGAGCGAAGGCGCTCCCACAAGGGGTCATCGGTGCCTTTATCTGACCAGCTAGGACCTAGGTAACGGTCATACAGTTCCTGAGTCGATTTAGCAACAACGCTACGAGCGTGTACCCCGTTAGTAATTGCAGTAATGGGCACCTCCACCAACGGCAGATCCCGCCACAACCCCTTAAACATCACTCGCGATACTTCTCCATGCAACTGGCTGACTCCATTGGTAAAACTGGATGTCTTGAGAGCTAAGGCAGCCATGCTAAAGGGAGAACCTAGATCGCCAGTATCTTCCCGTCCCAACGCTAGAAACTCTTCTCTCGATAAGCCAAAGATATTGGCATATTGTCCGACGTAGTACATAGCCTTATCTGGGGGGAACAGGTCAAATCCCGCAGATACAGGGGTATGGGTAGTGAAAATCTGCGTGGCTTGGGCAACCTGTTTGGCTTCATCAAAACTCAAGCCTTCTTCTTGAATCAGCTGGCGGATGCGCTCTAAAATTAAAAAGGCGGAGTGACCTTCATTCAGGTGATAGACCGTGGGTTTGATTCCCAAAGCTTTTAAAGCTCTCATCCCCCCAATCCCCAACATCATCTCCTGATGAATCCGCATATCCAGATCGCCGCCATAAAGCTCATCTGTGATGTCGTGGTCGTAGGGATTGTTGGGTTCAATATTCGTGTCCAGCAAGTACAGGGGCACGGTGCCTACTTGTACTCGCCAAACTCGAGCGTAGACCGTGCGACCTGGATAATCTACAGAGATGCGTAGTTCTGAACCATCGGGATTCCGCTCCAAATGGAGGGGCATATTATAGAAGTCGTTGACGGGGTAGCGTTCCTGCTGCCAGCCATCAGCGTTGAGATACTGCGCGAAGTAGCCTTCTTGGTAAAGCAAACCAACGGCAACCAGAGGTAGACCCAGGTCAGAGGCCGATTTGAGGTGGTCACCTGCCAGCACACCCAAGCCACCTGCGTAGATGGGTAGGCAATCTACCAAACCGTACTCAGCACAGAAGTAAGCATAGCATTCGGTAACCTGGGTTTGGCCGCGATGCTTGCGATACCAAGTTCGCTCTTTGAGATAGTCGTCTAACTGTCGAGACGCTCGTTCCATTTGAGCCAAAAAACCTTCATCTTCAGCAACTTCGTTAAGTCGCGCTTGGCTGATAGTACCTAGCATCAAGACAGGGTTGTGGCGACTGGACTCCCACAGGTCACGATCTAGGCGTCGGAATAGGTCTTTAGTTTCAACATTCCAATCCCAGTGCAGATTGTAAGCTAGCTTTCGTAAGGGTTCTAGCGGTTTGGGCAATTGAGGGGACACATTAAAGGTGCGAATTGGCTGCATAGAGCGACAAAATTCCAAGTCTGACGACGGATAATATTGTGTACTTACTTACTCTCAAAGGGTGAGACTTTTAATACTGTTTTAGTGCCATCTTGGCGTTTTAGGGCTTTTAAGAAGGCAGCTATGCAGGAGGCAGGAGGGAAAAAAGCTCGTAAATTAAGATTTTTAACCTTTTTTAAGGGGTGGGTTATTTCCGCCGCGCTGTACTAGCTTGACGGGAGACGAATGGCGGCAGAATGTTGGAACGTCAGACAATTGTAATTCGTCATTACTGAACAAAGCCTAGCGAAGATCTAGACAGATACCATGAAGTACCACTCCCAATAAAGGGATGAAAATCCCTCTTCCCCTTTCCCTCTTCCCTCTCCTAGTTAAAAAAGGACACCACCTTTGGGTATGATGAGAAAAGTTGTTGCATTGTGTAACACAATTTCCAACTCAGCTGTTCATACCCCTGGAGATATCCATATGGTGACCCTGAAAATAGTAGTCTATATCGTTGTTAGTATTTTCGTTGGCTTATTTGTGTTTGGCTTTTTGTCAAACGATCCGGCTCGCAACCCCAAACGACGGGATTTGGAGTAAATAATACTCACTTCATCCCTGAGTTTGTCCAAGGGGCGAGGCGTGCCTCGCCCAGCAACTATTCAGTGCAGCGAACGGGCACGCTTCAGAGCCGTCCCTCCGACTCTTACTGTTGAAAGATGCCCCTACCAGCTCAGCCGCCTGAAATCCCTGCCATTATTCAGCCCGTAACCTCGGAGGATGCCGTCTCACCAGAGGAATCCTCAAAGTTTATATCTCCATGGGCAACAACTCAAACTCGGACAACAAGGGGACTCGCTACACCGACCCCCCCAGACACTTTGCCACCGGAGTCTTCCAGCTTAATCCCTCCCCAAAATGCAGCCGTCCTTGGTACTCCGATTTCTGTGGGTTACAAGCAACCGGAAAGACCCCCAGTAACTCCAGAAGTGCCAGTTAGTAATAATGACCTGTCACCAACAACCCAGGATAAAAATCCCCCTCCCCCACCCCCCCCCACTCCCCC
>DNXU01000408.1:0-2563 GCA_003505715.1 Cyanobacteria bacterium UBA8803
TCATCCCCTCACCATATTTTCAATGGCCACAGGTTCTACTGGTTCAGCTAACTCAAAGCCGAAAATACGCGAATAGAAGTACAATTCGGCCTCTAAGGTGCGCTTGATATTCTCTGCTCGCCGGAACCCGTGCTGTTCTTCCTCATAGGTAACATAGGCGACAGGTAAACCTTTGGCCTTCAGGGCTGCCACCATCATCTCGGCTTGGTTCGGCGGTACAACCTTGTCTTCCAACCCTTGGAAGAAAATAACAGGACAAGCGAGTTGGTGGGTAAAGTGGATAGGCGATCGCGCTTGGTAAAGGTCTTGGCGTTCTGGGTAAGGCCCAATTAACCCATCTAGGTAGCGCGACTCAAATTTATGGGTATCCTTGGCCAAGGCTTCTAAATCGCTGACCCCGTAGTAACTAGCACCTGCCTTAAAAACATTTCGGAACGTCAGGGCGCAAAGGGTCGTATAACCCCCAGCACTACCACCTGCGATCGCTAATCTTTCGTTATCCACTAATCCTTGCTGGGCGAGGTACTTCGCTCCATTCGCACAATCATCTACATCTACAATTCCCCACTGCTCCAGGAGCCTTTGGCGATAGTCCCGCCCGTAGCCCGTACTGCCACCATAGTTAACATCAAGGACAGCAAAGCCGCGACTAGTCCAGTATTGAATTCTTAAGTTAAACGTACTAGAGGTGGATGCGGTTGGGCCGCCGTGACTTTTCACGATCAGCGGTGGCTTCTCTGAAGTAAGCGCTTGGTAATCTTGATTTTGAGGTGGATAGAAGAAAGCGTAGGCCGTCAAATTATTTGCAGTTGGAAAGGCGATCGCTTGAGGCGTAGATAGATATCCAGGATCAAGTTCCAGTTCGGTAGAGCGCTGTAGTACTGTTATCTGGCGGGTTGCCAACTCTATTTGCACCACAGCTGTAGGTTCTGTGGCTGAACCCCCAATAAATACAGCTCGGCCATTAGCAACCTGTAGGGATGAAATACTCGTGTAAGGTGTTTGAATCACCTCTAGCTCTTTGGTTTTCAGGTCGATACTGGCTAGCTGCCAGTTGCCTGCCTGGGTGTAAGTACAAATGAGGCGATCGGCTGACTCAATGCCATAAGTAGTCATGCCGAATACCCACTGGGGCAGGCCAAACTCCGCTGCCATTTCCCAGAGTGGCTCTACTCCCTCTCGTCCCCCTTGCCAGCGGTAGAGATTCCACCAGCCGGTGCGATCCGAGACAAAGTAAAGCATCCCGTCCGGCGACCACTCAGGTTGAAAGATGGATTCATCTACTCCACCAGCCACGCACTCTGCTTGCCCCAAAGTACCATCGGTTTGAATTGGGGCAACCCAAAGTTGAGTGCCATCCCAAGGCATCAGGGGATGGTTCCAACTCAGCCATGCCAGTTGGGAACCGTCGGGACTCAGGCGGGGCGAGGCATAAAAATCACTGCCAGAGGCTAGCACTTGAATGTCTTCACCATCGTTCAAATTGATACTGACCAAGGCATTAACTGGCTCGTGACTCTCTTCGGTGTGGTCTTCCCGCACGCAGATGAGCCGCTGCCGTTGTCCGTCAATAGTAGCATCGGCATACCGCCAGTTAGCGGCTGGTGTGAGAGGCTGCGGTTCGGCATCTGGGGTTTGCTCATATAGGCGTTGGTCAGCAAAATTGGCGAAGTAAATGGTGCCCTCTTTCACTGTAAAAGCACCACCACCATACTCGTGAACGCGGGTACGAGCGTTGAAGGGGGATGGGGTAACATCCGCGATCGTGCCATCAGGTGTATGCCGCACGACAACATTCCGTCCTGCTTCGGCAGGTCGCCCTTCAATCCAGTAAGTATCTGCGCCATCCAGAACAATCTGCCCCAGCCCAATTGTGCCAGCCACAATTAGGTCAGCCGTGATGGGCGATTTCCAGGAACCATAGGGGGCAATTTTTGCTTGAGCCATATGCCTTTTTGAGAATCTCACAGATTGCAGGATTGAGACTGACGCACTCGCCCCTTAACCCCCCAATGTTGGGGGGTTAAGAAAGCTAATTATTTTGATATTAGGTAAGTCCTGAAGATTTAGAATTTTTGCTAGCTTACCATCCTTTGTCTGCAACCTGCCAAAGAATATAGAGACGTTCCGGCGGAATGTCTTTACAGCTGGTGAATACACCTGGTTCTGCTATTTGATTTCTCTGAACTTCAGAGTTCCCCCTACAGTGTCTAGTCTTCAGGCTCTCAATCTTAGGGGAAGCAGCTAGATGCTGTGCCCCTAAGATTGGGGCTAATTATGCTTAATCATCATCATCATCATCATCATCATCATCGTCATCCCCTTCGCTAGCATTGCTTTCGGTGACGACTTGATTAGCTTCTTCAGCAGAAAGCTGACGCAGACCCCTTAAGCCAGGGAAGCACCGACTGCTGGGGCCAACTCCTTTGTAAACGACTTGGACTGTTCCACCAGAACCGGAACCGCTACCAGAACCAGAGCCACTACCAGAACCGGAGCCACTGGCAGAACCGGAACCGCTACCAGAACCGGAGCCACTACCAGAACCGCTACCGACACCAGA
>DNXU01000408.1:2802-9726 GCA_003505715.1 Cyanobacteria bacterium UBA8803
ACACCAGAGCCGCTACCGGAACCGGAACCACTACCAGAACCGCTACCGACACCAGAGCCGCTACCACTACTGCTAGTAACTATGTAATAGCTATCACCGCCACTCTGGTGATACTTAACTTTTACTTTTACTTTAAATTTGCCGCTGCTGTTGAAGCGGATCGATTCGGCAATTTGGTATTGAGATTCCGCGTTAGTAGAATCTCCGGACTGCCCGAATAGATCTGTGTTAGCCGAGTTAGCACTACCAGCACCAGCACCTGCACCTGCACCTGCACCTGCACCAGCACCTGCACCTGCACCTGCACCTGCACCTGCACCTGCACCAGCACCTGCACTAGCATTAACTGCTGCTTGTCCAGAACCAGTACCAGTAAACAAGATGGTGGTAGCACCAGTGGTGAACTGGATGTTGTTGTTAATGATTGAGACGTTGGTGATATTGTTGCTATTAAAGCTAATGTTGTTGAAGTTCAGCGAGCCAGTGTCACAAATGTTACAAGTCTCATCAGCATCAGCATCATCGCCGGGGTTGTCGTAGTCATAGTCAAAGCCGTCATCATCATCAGTATCAATATCGTCGATACTGGTTACTCCAGCATAAGCCCGGAAGCTGATATCGCCGGTTTCGCCTTCTACTTTGTTACTACCCTGCTCAAACTTAAACTTGACTTTGCCACTATCACTTTCACCGGTACTGGCAAACGCCAATCCCTCGGCGCTAAATAGGGAAGCAATACCGGAGACTGTCCCGTCATCTTTCCCTTTAATCTCAAAGCGGTCTAAGGTTTCGCTATCATCAATGTTGGCTGTTGCTGAAGTCTGGCCTGAGAAAGGCCCTTTAAGAGTGGCATCTACAAAACCCCCCTGACCGCTAATTTTGAAACTCACTGGGCCAGAGTTGCCAACGGTCTGAATCTCGAATTTCTGGTTAGCTTGACCGACAAAACGGATTTCGTTACTGCTGGCATCAAAGATGTAATCATCCCCTGCCAAGTTCTGCCCTTCAAAATTAAACTTCAGGCGTCGGGTAAGGGTATCGCCACCAGGCCCCGGTGGCTGTGTACCGCCGCCTCCAGTGCTGCGGAATTGCAATGTCGAAGGCAGATCGATCAAACCGTTCTTGAGGGCAGCATCATAATTCCCAATTTGTAATTTCCCGTCCGCAGCAGTAAACCCAGAGTTACTAACGGTAACATTGGTCAAACCGGGCAAGAAAACTGGTGCTAAATCGCTACTTGCTGGCGGGCTAATCAGCGCACCCTGTAGATTGGAGTTTGCTGCAAAGGAATTGAGTTGAAAGCCGAGCAGAGTATTAGTGTTTGAGAAAGTTACCATACCACCAGTAGGGGTAAAGGCAATTCCTGACAGCTTGCCTTGGAGAAATCCAGTATCTCCTGCGTTAGGCGTACCGCTATTATTCTTGTCGGTAAACTGGGCAGCGGTGGGAATAAATTGGGAAGTGCTCGTCGTGCCGTTGGGGCTAACAATGGTGAGTTGCTGAACAGTAGCGTCAAACAGGGTAACATGACCCGCAGCATTTTGCGTAGGCAGGAAAAATGCCGCTTGACCCTTGGCCGTTCCACCTGTCACCTCAATTTGAGCATTAGCCCCAGGTGCCAGTACAACCGCTAGGCCACCTAGTATACCTAAGCTAACGATGTAGCGAAGTGATTTGAGAATCATCTTAAGACTCCATCAGTGAATGAACTAAACGAACAAAGAAAGATTTGGCTCACTTCGAGATCTCACTACAAATTTTTCCTGAGCTCAGATTTTTTCCCGAACAAAGTCAGATCTCAAAGTATTCATGAAGAAGAGGGAGTAGAGTACCCTGATGAATAGCCTTGTCCTCAGGAGGTTGGTCCGCAGGTCAAAGTGCAGATTTCAGGCAATTAACTCAGGCTTTGTGAGACTAAGACGCTTCCCTGGAGGGGCAGTTCCCCCCAAGGGGCGTCTTTACAATAACTTCATACTGGAAAGTAAGGATGAGGGATGAGGGATTTTTTATACCCTTCCGAAATTGCGGTGTGAAATTTATCATATTTGACGGTAAACCTACAATAGATAACTCTCAAGCTCTTCCTATTCCCTATTCCCTATTCCCCATTCCCCATTCCCTATCTAGAAGGTAAAGGTAGTGCGGATGGCACCAATGGTAATTGTGTCATTGTCATCGTTTTGCAAGGGATTGAAAATGAAGATTACTCCAGGTGTAATGCTGATGTTGTCCGACACCTGGAACCGATAGAATGCTTCTACATGAGTGGTTGTACTGGGTTGATCTCCCTCTCTGGCTAAGAAATCTCCCTCACTCACAAAGCTAGGAATATTTCTGCCGTTGGGGAGGTCAGAACTGGTAATTCGGGGCGGTTGGCCGACGTAAATACCTGCCAAGTTGCCTTCGCCTAGCAAATCGTAGATATTGAGGAATGCCATCCAGTTAAAGGTTTCGACATTGCCGGAGTCGTCTTTGAAATCAGAATTGGTATAACCTGCCCAGCCTCCCACTGTGAAACGCGATGTAGCACGCCATTCCAAACCAGCACCGAAGGCATTGGTATTAATGGGCGCTCTGCTGTTATCGCCAAAGATATCGATCGCCACCTGATCGTCTCCTACACCAGTACCCAACCGACCAAAGGGAGAGTAGGCATTAATGTATTGCAACGAAATATCGAGCGTATCCATGGGAGAGGCAACTAGCTGCAATCCTGCTGAGGTTTCCCCATTGTCTCCGCCAAATATACCGTCACTGGTAATTTCTGGCGTACTAGCCGAGTACACGCCCTGCAAGCTGAAGCGGGTGCCGATTTGCCAGTCAAAGCCGATGCCGCCGCTGCCGTTACCGATGTTGATAATGGGGTTGCGCTGGGCAAAGCGAGATAAGGGTCCAGAACCAGCACTTTCGATACGATTGACTCCCCGGAAAACGTTGACTGGACTGACCCCTTCTGGTCCGACGATGACGGCAAAATTACTACCAAAGAGTTGCCGGAAATTAAGATCTGTGAGTTGCAGGTCGTTATTGTTGTCCCCTTCGTAGCCTAAGCGCACGTAGTTTCCTAAGGTATCGCTGAAGGTGGGACTAGTATTGCCATTGGCGGCTTGGAAGCTGGTGAGTAAGAGACTGCGAGGGCTGAACTGGGTAAACAAGCTCAGCTGCACGTTGTCAATTAACGTAATATTGGTGTCTCGATCTTCAAAGCGGTTATTGGCTAGGAAAAATTCATTGTCCTCACTACGTCCCTGAATCCCAAAAATTGCCTGTCCGAAAAGTTTCGTAGTTGTAGAGAACTGATGGTCTTCTAAAAAGGCAGTGCGACCTTCTAGGTTATCCACCCGTGCTCCTAAGGTGACAATTTCTGCCTCAAACTCCTCAAGTAGCCGCCGCAGGCTCTCTAAATCTCCTTGTTCTACACCAGGTTGGTTTGAACCTAGTAACCGCTCAATTTGCTGCAAGCAGGCATTGAGACCTGCCGCAAATTCATACCGGGTCATGGCACGGTTGCCTCGGAAGGTGCCATCGGGATAACCCGCAATACAACCGTAGCGTTCTACTAGCGATCGCAGTGCCTCATAAGCCCAATCTCCGGGAGAGACATCTCTTAACTGAGAAACATTAGTAACTTGACCCATGGGATCGCCGTCTACTGTTTCTGCTTCTAGCGGGTCTTGGAACATGACCTCTGGGGATACAGACTCGCTAGGTTCAGCCTCTGGTAAGGCTTGAGCTTGAAGATAGTCAGGATTGCTCAAGTCCTTGACATTGGTTTCATTGAAGACATCCCTCAATGGCTGAGTTTTCAGATCGCTCAGGGGCATCTCAGGTATGGTTTGGGAATTGTTGGGTATAGCGGCAGCTAGCTTGCTGGCAGCTAATTCCGTTGTTTCAGCTGAGGCGTCTTGAGGGGTAGATGCGATCGCCAACTCGGTTGTGGTAGTTGCCTCTGCTGTTGCGGTTGGCTGAGTAACTAATGATGTTTCTAATTTCTCTTCAGGTGCCTCTAGAGCTACTACTACATCTGCTGAAGCTGGTGATGCGTTACCGACCAAGCAACCCAGGGCAGCAGCTATTAAGGCTAAAGATGCTGTTTTTTCAAAGCTTATACAGGATTTCACGATGCTATCACTCCTCAAAAAACCACACTTGCGTTTGATTCTAGCCAAAATTCGAGTTCAATCGCCAATTAGCTATTTATTCCTTGCTCAGAGCTAAATTATCACCTGTGCTTGCTGATGCCTCCGTAGAGGATGACAGATTCTGTAAATTTTAATACTTATCTTAACCAGCTATTAATTTATAAGAAGCATGACCTTTTTATAAAAATAACCTCTATGAACCCCACAAACCATTACTCCGAACAATCTTCTCCCCCTCTTCTGCCTCTCCCCCTTCCTCTATCTCGTCTGTTATCCTAAGATTCCTTGTCATTTCGTAAACAATCTGCAACCAATCTCAGCTAACAGCGCTATGATTGAATTCATTTAGGTAAGGAAGGATGATTATGGGCGAGGCGAAACGCCGTAAAGCTGCACTAGGAGATAAATACGGTCAAGAGGCAAACATCTTTCCCTGGCTGCCGATTACGAAAAGTCAGGGGGAGAAGTTTGTGCAATGGACAACTCGGGGAGCCTGGATTGGGATTGGCTTTCTGGTTTTCTGGTGGTTGATAGTTCGGTTGATTGGGCCAGCCTTTGGCTGGTGGCAACTAGAGTAGTCTGCCTCGAAAACTCGACAAGGAGAGTATCCTAAAGCTAGAGTAGCGTGCAATAGCTAACTCAAGTTACTTCAGGGCAAGGTAAACATTAGTTATATTTATTTGGGTTGGCTTAGAGGAAATTGAGCGCTTAGTTTACGATTCTTAACAAATCTGAGAATCGTCAACCGTTAACTAGCTCTAAACGTTAAGGAAACCTCTCTTAAGGAGTGTCACTGCTTAGCGAGCTATCTAACTCGCCATCCGGTTGAAAGCCAAGTAGGTAAAAATGTACATCTTAAGGGCTTTCTCAAATTATCAACCAAAATCGAAGGTGAGATTCTTAAGAAAGTATAAAAGGTCTAATAATCTAGGAGTGGTGTTTGGAGGACAAACGTGTTTATACGACTTGCAGAGCAACACCGTCAATTCGTTCAAGATTTGGTGATGAATCTTCAAGCCTTGGCCATCGTACTAGAGAACCGAGGTTATCTGGCTTCCTGCTATACCTGCGGCAGTCAGATGAATAGTGCCTCGTTTATGGTCAGTCTAGGGGATAATCATCTGATTCGCTTTTTGGTATCCGATTACGGGATCACTTGGACGGAAATGCGGGACGATCGAGAGCTGATGAAATTGGAAGGCGCAGAGGCTGTCAGCCAACTGCAAGATCTGGGTAATCTGGTTAAGTTCCAAGTTAAGCCTTCTGAAGCTCGACCTCCGGTAAGTAATCCGGTCTAAAGCCAAATTTAATCTATCTCACCACTTCTAAGTGACAGCTGCCTTTCAAACCCAGGCCAGCAATTGTCAGCTATGAAGTGAGTGGGATTATGTATTTTTTACTTTTCAAAACAAGCTTTGGCGTTGCGACTGTAGGTATCGTAACTACTCAGTATATTGTCGAGTACCAACCTAATTTCGTTTGAATCAGACAGGTCTTTGATTACGAGGCTGCATTGATATTTTTATACTAAATCTTAATAGTGGAGAATGGGGAATAAGAATAAGCTAGGCATTGCCAACTATTGCTTACAACAAAGAAGGTATATCTCTTTCCCCCTCTCCCTTTCCCTATTCCCCGGTTTCAATTATCATCAGCGAAAACGTAGCGGTAAAGCTCGCTCGGTTCCGGCTCTGGGCTTTCTTCAGCAAATTTTACTGCCTCATCAATCGTACTCTGAACTTGGCGATCAATAGCTGTGAGTTCATCGCTGCTGGCTAGATTTTGCTCAATGAGGTAGGCGGCAAGCTTCTTGATCGGGTCGCGAGTCAACCAGAATTCCTTCTCTTCTTTAGAGCGAAGTTCGTCAGGGTCAGCCAGAGAGTGACCTCGGAAGCGATAGGTGAGAGCTTCAATAAGTGTTGGACCTTCTCCAGCACGAGCGCGGGCGATCGCTTCTTGAGCAGCCGCTCGTACCGCCAGTACGTCCATGCCATCTACTTCGACTCCAGCCATGCCAAACACGCTCGCTTTTTTGTAAATCTCCGGCTGAGAGGTCGCCCGTTCGTGAGCCATGCCAATTGCCCACTTATTGTTTTCCACAATATAGAGGATTGGCAGTTGCCATAAGGCTGCCATATTCAAACATTCAAAAAACTGACCGTTATTGCAGGCACCGTCTCCAAAAAAACAGGCGCTTACCTGATCGGCACTAGCATCTCCCAAAGCATCTCGACGGTACTTCGTAGTAAAGGCAGCTCCCGTGGCCACGGGAATTCCCTCCGCTACAAAAGCATAACCCCCAAGCAAATGATGTTGGGCTGAGAACATGTGCATCGAGCCACCGCGTCCCTTACTACAACCCGTGGCTTTACCAAACAGCTCCGCCATCACCTCCCTAGCACTCACCCCTGCACTCAAGGCATGGACGTGATCGCGATAGGTGCTGCATACGTAATCCTCACCGGGGCGTAATGCCTTAATTACACCAGTTGATACCGCTTCTTGTCCGTTGTACAGGTGGACAAAGCCAAACATTTTACCTCGGTAATACATTTCAGCGCACTTGTCCTCAAACAAGCGCCCTAGTACCATATCCTCGTACAGCAGCAATCCTTCGTCTTTCGTGATTTGACCTTGCTCAACTTGAAAGTGGGGTAAAGTTCGTTCCTGAACCATTGTGTTTTGTAGTAATCTTGCAGCAACACTATATTGGCATCTTCTGCTGGCGATATAGCATTTCCGCTCTAGGTATACATTAATAATTCATCCCTCATCCCTCATC
>DNXU01000408.1:9801-12375 GCA_003505715.1 Cyanobacteria bacterium UBA8803
ATCCCTCATCCCTCATCCCTAAGTATGCGGCTGCTGGTGGAAAAAAGCTAAAATGACTAATATATTTGAACAAGCCTATCGACCCAGAAGGCTCTGCCAGAAGCGCTAGTGCCACTAGTTAAGAGTGACCTTGACAGCCAAAGCACATTTTTTGAGAACACCATAGGCTAGTATAGGTTAATTCAGTTGTTGAAGCGATGGGGAAGTGAACCGTGCGCATTCCGCTCGATTACTACCGAATTTTAGGACTGCCGATTCAGGCTACTGCTGAACAGCTAAGCCAAGCCTATCGCGATCGAGCTCTCCAATTGCCGCGTCGAGAATATTCGGAAGTCGCGATTACCTCTCGCAAAGAACTGCTAGACGAAGCCTATGGGGTACTCTTTGATCCGGAAGAAAGATCCGCCTACGATGCAGGCTTTCTAGCTAAAACTTACGAACCGGGATCAAACCAGCCGATAACATCACAATCGACTACGGTTAACGAAACGGCGACCACAAGCCTCGATCCTCACAGTCCCAGCATCGAAATCAAAAACGAGCAATTCGTTGGAGCATTGCTGATTCTCCAGGAACTTGGCGAATACGAACTCGTATTGAAACTGGGGCAACCTTATCTGAGTAGCAGCGATAGCCTGACCCTAGATAAGGGTCGGTTGGGAGACCCCCAACTGGTACGACCCGATATCATACTAACCTTGGCACTGGCTTGCTTGGAACTCGGTCGCGAGCAATGGCAGCAGGGTCAGTATGAAAATGCTGCTATCTCGCTGGAAATGGGTCAAGAATTACTACTGCGGGAAGGATTATTCCCAACGGTGCGCGGGGAAATTCAAACCGATCTCTACAAACTGCGTCCTTACCGTATTCTGGAATTATTGGCTCTGCCCGATGATAATAGTTCAGAACGGCGCAAGGGCTTGCGACTGCTCCAAGACATGCTTCAAGAAAGGATGGGCATTGATGGCGCGGGAGACGATCAATCAGGATTGAGCATTGATGACTTTCTGCGCTTTATTCAGCAACTGCGGGGCTATCTAACTGCGGCCCAACAACAAACCCTGTTTGAAGCTGAAGCCCGCCGTCCCTCAGCCGTCGCCACGTACTTAGCTGTTTACGCTCTAGTCGCCCGCGGATTTGCCGAACGTCAGCCTGCCTTGATTGCCCGTGCTAAGCAGATGCTCATCCGCTTGGGCAAACGTCAGGACGTTCACCTAGAGCAGTCTGTCTGTGCGCTGCTGTTGGGTCAAACTGAAGAAGCTAGTCGGGCGTTAGAACTTTCTCAAGAATACGAACCCCTAGCCTTCATCCGTGAGCATTCTCAAGGTTCGCCAGATCTATTGCCGGGATTGTGCCTTTACGGGGAACGCTGGCTGCAAAATTCAGTTTTTCCCCACTTCCGAGATTTGGTGAACCAGAAGGCTTCATTAAAGGACTACTTTGCCGACGAGCAAGTCCAGGCGTATCTAGAAAACCTACCAGAGTCATCCCCAGAAGCTAACAACGAATGGGCCGTGGCATCTCAGAAGAAAGCCTACGCTACGGCTACAACCTCCAGGACTGTGGGCGAGACTAACCGAGTTAGCACCCAGAGTTCAAGAGGCAGAGAAAAGCTCAATGCTGAATCTGTCGTTGTGGGTTCTCGTTTGACAAGGGAACGAGAACCTGCTGCCGCAGCTACAAGTCGGACAGCTGTAGTGGGAGCTACCACCGCTCGGTCATCGGCATCTGGTGTTTCAGCATTGTCTTCTGCTCAGGGACTTGGCACTCAGCCGTCAAGCCGGATGGGAGAGCAACCAGCCCGGGCAATTGATGCCACAACCACAGGCTTAGCTGGAGATGTCGCAGCCAACTCCCCCCGTCGCGGGCGTCAGCCAAGAGGTAAATCGGAGGTAGGAACGAGCCATGCCCAGGAGGGGAATGGTGTGGCTGGTTCATCCTCAACAACTGTAGGTAGCTCAGTGCCTCTTCCCCCTGGCCGACTGCAACACGTACCCGATCGCCTAAAATCCGGTAAAAAAGCTAAACCTAAAGTTTTATTAGTACTTGGGGTTCTGGTAGGAGTAGGATTAGTGGGTTGGCTGCTGATTGCCCTAATCAGTTGGCTGCACAAAAGCCTGCAAAGTTTCTCTGCACCCGCTCTAGAAGAACCTCAGCCCATGGTGCAACTGGCGCAGCCTCCCATCCCAATTCCCGAACCGGGCAGCCAGCTTATGGCTCCTGGCGGTGCCCTCAACGAAGAAACGGCTCAACAAGTTATCCAAACCTGGCTGTCTACCAAGGCTGCGGCGCTCGGATCAGATCATCAAATCGATCAACTAGAGAAAATCTTAGCTAATCCAATTTTGTCAGTTTGGCGGCAACGGGCTGAAGCTACCAAGGAAAGTAATTCCCACTGGAAATACCAGCACAAAGTTAGAGTAACTTCAGTTCAAACGAGCGCTGCTAATCCCGATCAAGCTAAGGTAGAAGCAGAGGTCAATGAAGTGGCAAGTTTCTACCAACAGGGAGAACTCAATCAGGCAAAATCCTACAGTGAAAACCTGCGGGTTCGTTATACCTTAGTGCGTAGAG
>DNXU01000408.1:12411-21438 GCA_003505715.1 Cyanobacteria bacterium UBA8803
TTTAGATTTTAGATTTTAGATTATTTTTCTCCAATCTAAAATCTAAAATCTAAAATCAGTAATGTCTGAAACTCTATTTCACGCCTATACTCCCCTGATTCTCTGGACAGGGCTGGGTTTATTACTAGTTCGATTTGTACCCCAAGTTTTACCACGCTTGATGGGTCGTACTCTTTATTGGGTTGGGGTGCCAATAGAAATTCTGGCACTCGCACGGCGGACAAACGTTTCTGAGGGGATTGGTTTAGCGTTAGGAGTTACCGTGGCAGCCTTGAGTGCAGGGTTGATCCTGGCTTGGCTTAGCTTGGTGGTTGGCAACCCCCTGTGCGATCGCAATTCCCTGACACAGGATGAAAAACACACACCACAGCAAGAAAAATTGGCTCCTGTTCTCAACGGGTTGCCGGAGCGATCGCGTCAAGGCAGTTTCATTCTATCCGCCATGCTGGGAAACACGGGCTTTATTGGTTTAGCGATCGCACCCTTGTTAGTGAGTGACGATGCCCTAGGTTTGGTCGTTATCTACAGCATCAGCCACAATCTTGTCGGCACTTATGGTATTGGTGTCTTTCTGGCAAGTTACTTTGGGCGGGAACGGGAAGGAAATCACTGGTGGGTTCAGATTCGTGATGTTTTATTAGTCCCTTCCCTATGGGCGTTTATCCTTGGCTCCCTAACTCGCTCTGTAACACTACCTGTCCCGGTAGAATCGGGGCTACAAGCCTCTGTCTGGTTGGTGATCCCCTGTGCTTTTCTGCTGATGGGAATTCGCTTAGGACAAATTCAAGGGTGGCAGAGTTTCCGGATTGCCCTCCTCCCAGCTTTTATAAAAGTTGTAGCATTGCCAGGATTAGTAGGAATTGGGACTACCGTAATGGGTATAGAGGCAGGGTATAGATTAGCCCTAGTACTGATGTCGGGAATGCCTACAGCATTTGCAAGTCTAATTCTGGCAGAAGAGTACGAACTCGATCGCGAGTTAATTGCCAGCAGTATCGTTGTTACTTCCGCAATGCTCTTGCTGATGATTCCTTTGTGGTTAGTTTGGTTTGGCCAAACTTAATTAGGACTGACACAACTACCCTTCGGCTATGCTCAGGGTAACTCCATTCTCAGGAAATCAGCCGCCGATCGCCTCAATATGAAATCAGTAGCTTACCCCTGGCTTGAGTTTGTCTCGAACAATACCCGACACTTGACAAACTTGAATTGACGTACTCCCCCTGCTATAAGCAGGGGGAGTACGTCAACTACAAAACCCGCCCTCCTATTGAACAAACTAGAACGTAAACGTAGTTCGGAGAGTGCCTACCCAGATGGTGTCATTATTATCGTTGTGTTCTGGGTTGAGAATCACCAACACACCAGGAGTGATAGCGATATTGTCACTTAGCTTATACCGATAGAGAGCCTCGATGTGGTAAGAGGTATCGTTATCTTCACGAGCATTCACATCGTTATCGGTCACCTTAGGTGGCATACCAACTACCAAACCCAACATGTTACCTGCGCCACCTACATCTAGAAGCGCCAAGTTGACAGCCCAATTCCAGATATCAGCATCTTGACCTTCGAGAGCAGTGGCTTCAGCTTCAGCGTCTTGATAACCGATCCAACCCCCCACAGAAAACTTGCCGAACTTAACGTTCCCCTGGATGCCGTAGGAATCACTTGAAGTAGCGACAGTAGCACCAAAGGGTCGATTAGCAAAACCACTCCCCGTACTTCCAGTCACGTTAACTGCGTTTACACTGCCACTGTAGTAAGAGTGTACGTAAGTCAACCCCAAAGTAATGGCATCAGTGGGCTTGAAGGTCAACTGGCCTAGAGCAGAATATGTCCCGTTGAATAGCCCTCGATCCTCGCTCGGATCTTCGCCGTCATTGGCAAAGTAAGCCGCAGAGAAAGCTAAAGACTTACTAAAGTTATAGGTTAGAGCACCTCCCACATCACCACCAGTTCGGTAGATTGGGTTGAAGCGCCCAAAACGGGAGATAGAGCCAGCGCCACTACTTTGGAAGAACGGGTTGACTGTATCGATAATGTTGTCATAGAACTCAGCGCCAGTGGCATCAATTTGAATCCTGAGCTTATCACCCAGAGGAAAACGATACCACAGCTTATCGACTGCAACGTCATTATTCTCAGACCCATCAAATGACGAGCGAGTCATGTTAGTACCAGTAACGTTGGTACCAAAGGGAGTGACATTTCTAGCTTGTAAACGAGTTCTGAGGGTATCTTTCCCTGTGAAGCTCGTATCTAAACTCAGACGCACCCGGTCAGTGAAATTGGTGTTGACCTCTAGGTCTGGGTTGTTGTCCGGCGAGCCAGAAGGGAGAGCTCTCTCATCACCCCAAGCATCACCTAAGGCAAAGATGACTTCCCCCTTGAACTTGGTGGTAGTCGAAAACTGGTGGTCTTCCAAGAACGCTACCCGACCTTCCAGATTATCAACCCGCGCCCCCAGAGTGGTCAGTTCCGCTTGAAACTCCTCAATCAGCCGCCGTAGGGTTGCTAAATCTTCCACACCGGGACCGTCTGTAGGGCCAATCAAACGCTCGATCTGTTGCAAACAAGCATTTAAGCCAGCGGCAAATTCGTAACGGGTCATGGCGCGGTTGCCCCGGTAGGTGCCGTCAGGATAACCTGCAATACAGCCATAGCGCTCAACTAAGCTGCGCAGGGCTTCATAAGCCCAGTCTCCTGGAGAAACATCTCGCAGCTGGCCGACATTGGTAACTTGATCGAGGGGTTGTGCAGCCTCTCCATCATTGTACTGTTGGATTTGCTGCAACAGCTCGCTGTTGGAATTAGCAGGGGTTGGTTCTCCCAAAATACTGTTTGCTAGCTGCACACCCTCGCTAGCTCCTACAGGCATGACCTGAGAGCGTTCGAGAGCATCAACAGAGGGTTGAGCCATATCAGTTGCCACAGTTGGCTCTGCCAGGTTACTGCTGGCTAAATTCAAGGTAGAACTGACCTCTACAGAAGTTGGCTCAGTAGCAGAATTTGAAGTCTCAGCAGCTGTGCTATTAAGGGCAACTGCCGATGCACTAGTCGCAGCCGTTTCTGTTTTACCGGAAACATTTTGGGCTGCATAGGCGCTGCTCGCGACTAATAAAGAGGCTCCTAGCAGTGCTGGACTAACTTTTAAAGCTTTCCAGAACATTGTTGACATAATCCTTGATAATCCTCACACCTGATGAACTATGAACAGAGGCGAAACTTGGTTAAATCAACAACTATGTTCTCGATTTAACAAAGCACCATCAAAAGCTCCATGGATAACTTCTACCATCTTTTTGAGCGAAAGTCTGTAGAGGAACTCACTATTTTGAAAAAATTATCGATTAATATAATTAGTGATGAAAGATTAAAAAAACTGACTTTTAAATTTTGAATGATTATCTTACCCTTTACTTAAGTTATACTAATAGCTTTGCTATCTAACCGCCGAATCGCTACAACGGCTGGTTTTGGTGGATCGTTCGCTCCTTTACCTGGCCAGTTAGAGCCTAGGGGAACTTGACGTTCCTGCTCGAACTCTTTACCATCGGTAGTTTTGATAATAAACTTTCTCATTTGTAGCGCTTTGTCCTTGCGAATACCGCTGTTTTCCCCTGGGTGTTGCACCGCTAGAAACAACGTGCGCTGGTCAGGGCTAAAGAACGGCCCGGTGGTTTCGCACTCCATTGGCCCAATACCAAACAGGTAAGCATTACCAGCATTTGACCCAGAGGTGGGGATACACCAAATGGAGTTATTGCCGAAAATCCCCTGAATATCAGTCTGTTCTAAGGGTTTACCTTCCCCATCGATACGACTGCTAACGGCCTGGTTGTGCTTGGATGTGGACATATCCGTAACCATCCACAGATTGCCATTGCCATCAAATTCAAGATTATCGGGGTTAGAAAACCCTGCTCCCCCCTCAGCTGGCTCACCCCCCATCGCAAAGGATGCCCAGCGAAATGTCATGGCGGCGGGGTCGCCCCCATCTTCCTGAAGGCGCACGATCCAGCCGTACTCCCAGGGACTTTTGCCCTTAGAGCCTTGAAAGACACGCTTGTCAGGGCCGCCATCACTACCGGGACTACCGGAGGTGAAAGCAATGTAAAGAGAGCCATCGGCAGCCAGTACCGTATCTTCCGGACGAGCAGTTGTGGTGGCACCCGCCGCATTAGCAGCATAGTGAGCGTCAATCAGAATGGCTCCCTGCTTTTCAATGGGACTGCCTTCGTAAAGGTCATTTAGGGTAGGATACTGCTGCTTAAACTTTATGGCTTCAGCATCAGTCTTGATCTCAAAACTCCCGCCTTCCGGACGCTGGGGTAGGGTAACCAAGTTGCCCTCAACGGTACTAGGTAGTACCGGGTTGACTGGGGTTTTGGGTGCCAGGGCAATCCAGCGTCCAGTGCCGTTGGGTTCAAATATAGCGGCATAGAGCATCCCCTCGGACATCAAGCTGGAGTTGGCTTTATCTTTAAGATCCTTGACCCTACCTTGACTAACAAACTTGTAGATATGACCGCCCCGGCGATCGCATCCCGAATAAACCGCCAATGGCTTACCGACTACAGCCTTAAACGCAACGGCTTCGTGACGAAACCTGCCCAACCAGGTATGCTTGGTGCCGTAGTCGTTGGGATTAGCTGGGTCTACTTCCACCATCCAGCCGTACTTATTCCCCGCTAATCCGAAGACATTACCCAACCCACCAATATTCTCGTTGTTGATGACAAAGGGAGATGTTTTTGGAGCGAAGGAAGTTCCATCAGCATAGACAGGTTCCGGCACTTGGTCTTGAAAGTTTTCTTCCGCACTTAATACCGTTCCCCAAGGGGTTGTGCCGCCCGCACAATTAGCGAACGTGCCAATAATGCGATCGCCTAAGCCATCGATATACCCTTGACCTTGGGACTTGCGGAACACAGCAGTTGCCGGCCCTGTCGCCTTGAGGTAGCGGTTATCTACTAAACCGGAAATACCTGTAATACGACGGTCACTACTCGAATTAGTGCGCGTCCAAGCACCATCTGTAGTTTGGCGAATTGCGATCGCACCCAATCCCAAATCGACCAGAGCTTCTCGAGAAATGGCTTGGATTTGGGACTTCAGGCGATCGCCTTCTGGTAAGGCAAAGGCATTAATTTTGCCTTCAGTAGCTGCTGCCTTTACCTCTTCAAAGGGTAGAGACTTACCAATCACCTTTGGATAAGTCTGCATCCAGGTGCCACCGCTGATGTACTCGAAATTAATGGTTAGCCACCCCTCATTAGTGCCCGTTTCCACAAAGGAGAGGTAATCGTTGTTATAGCCGAAACGAGAATCACCAATTTTATCGCCCCAAGCCCCAATGACCTCGTAGGTAAATCCTTCGGGCAGCACGAGGTCATCTATGACTTCGTACCTGCTATAGTCTTCTACTTGCTTGGTTAATACTGCGCCATCGGTCGTCAAGGGTATGGGGCCTTTGACAGGCTTAAAGCTAAGACTGCTGCCCTGGGAGCCAGCCTGAGCTGATGAGTTGGATACCCGACGGCTACTGGGCAAGCAAGAACTCAGTGCCACCGTTGCCGCACTTGCTCCCAGAAATAGCAACAAATTTCGACGTTTGAGAGCCATAGTTCGTCTCCTCCTCTTAGAATTAACTCGATCTAGTCAGAGGAATTCTAGAATCTGTTTGCAGATCCTAAAAAATCATAATATCGCTATTTGTTTAGGAACAGGTAAAGTATAGGTAATCTTGAGATTAAGCTAGGAATTGGGGAGGGTAGAAAGACTGGCGTTACATAATAACGTAGTTTTAATGGACTTAAGTGGAATGGCACCAAGTAAAGGAAGCCTCAGCCTCCCTCAAAATCTCAACTCAGCGCCATTCCACTTAAGAACGTTGTCCTGTAACAATATAAGTAACTCGTTGACCGATGTTAGTAGCATGGTCAGCCATGCGCTCAATGTGACGGATTGCCAACACTAATAATAGAATTGGCTCAACCACGCCTTTGATATCTCGTTGATAAGCTAGGGTTTGATACAGCCTGTCGTAGGCCATGTCTACTCGATCGTCAAGTACTTTCACGCCTTGACCCGCCGTGGCATCTAAATCAGCCAAGGCTGCCAAACTTGCCGCTAACATGGCTTGGGCATGATGAGACATGACCTCCATTTCCGGCACGCAAGGATGAGGCGGGTAGCTGAATAATTTGAGGGCAATTTCTGTTAAATCTTCAGCGTAATCGCCAATGCGCTCTAAGTCCCGCACTAGCTGCATAAAAGCGCTGACCAGGCGCAAGTCTTGGGCAACGGGTGATTGCAGTGTCAGCAGTGTGGCACATTCTAACTCGATTTGTCGATAGTAGTGGTCAATTTGCTCTTCAACTAAAGTAATTGCCTGCGCTGCCTCCAAATTTCGCGCAAACATGGCCTGATGACTCAGGCGAAACGAGTTTTCCACCAAAGCTCCCATGCGCAACACATCCTGCTCTAAACGAGTCAGGCAGCGTTTGAAATGAGAGCGTTCAGAATTGCTGTTTGCAGAAGATAGGCTCACCTCAGATGTCTTAACACTAATTGGGCAAAGTTTGTTTCTTTATAGTTATAGTGATAGCAGATGAAAGTTAAATTAGCGTGAAGGGTTTCCTCCTCCCCACTCCCCACTCCCCCATTGTAGATAGGGCAGTTGGATTTGCAACCAGGCACCACCAGTTTCGGGATGATTTCTAGCTGTAACCACTCCGCCATGAGCTTGGATAATTTCTTGCACGATCGATAGTCCTAAGCCACTACCGCTAGTTTTTGTTGAGAGGGGCGAACCCGCAGAGATACTGATCGCTCGATATCGCGAGCCATCTCCCCGGTAGAGTCGCTTGAATACATGAGGCAGGTCAGAGGGGGAGAAACCAGAGCCAGAGTCAATAATATCGATTTGAATCAGAGATTCTTGACTTAGATCGTTACTATCGATATCTGTCCCATCCAGAAGAGCCACTTTCACCCGAATGGCAGCTTGAGGAGGACTGTATTTAATGCTGTTATCCAATAAGTTTAGAAATACTTGGGTGAGGCGGGATTCATCAGCTCTGAGCGTTAGAGTGTCGGGTCCAGTGTAAGCGAGGCAGAGTTGCTTTTGTTGAGCTAGGGGTTCTAAGCTTTGCCAAACTGACCCCAGTAAAGAACGCAGTTCTACAGTGTCATAGGTGAGACTTTGGCTGGGATTTTTTTCTAAGTGGCTTAGTTCTAGCCAATTTTGAACCAGATCGATTAGGCGGTTAATTTCTTGGAGCAGTTGCTCAACCCATCGGCTTTCAGGAGGTTTGAGACGCCCTTGCAAAGCTTCTGCCACCAAGCGAATTGAGGTCAGTGGGGTTCTGAGTTCGTGAGCCAAGTCAGAAACCCACTGATTGCGGGATTGGGAGAGTTCGACTAACGGTTGCCGATTTTCTAGAAAAACACCAACTTGTCTTTGAGATAGAGGCCAACTAGAGGCTCTTAATGTGAGCGATCGCACTTCGCTCATGGCCGTACCATCTACGCAAGCAGGGTGAAAGACCCATTCTTGAGTTGCAGGTTGTTGTCGGTGGCGAGTTTGTTCAATTAACTGATCTAGTTCGTAGGAACGCACCAACTCTAGCAGCAAGCGTATCTGTCCGGGTTGCCAGCGGTCAATTTGCAACAACTGACGCGCTTTCTTGTTGCACCAAAGCAAATGATTGTCTTCATCCACCTGTAAATACCCGACTGGTGCTGCTTCGAGTAGCTGTTGTTTAGACTCTAGTAGCTCCTCTAGCACTGCACGTTGTTGATTGGCAAAGGCGATCGCTTGCCGCAAGCGATAAATCAAGGGAAACGAGCTACTCGTGGCATCCTGGGGTAACAGCTCCAAAATTTGGCGTTGTTGTCTTTGGAGTCGCTGCTGTTGCCAGAAACAAAACCCAAAACCCAGAGCCAGACCCAATATAAATGTCAGGAGGGTCATGTGTTTTCATCGGTTAGACAGTGTATTGGTTGAATGTTTAAACATTTTAACGTTTTACATCCGCCCAACTCTGGTACCCCAAAGCGAGATTACCCAAATCGGTAGCCAAAACCACGCACTGTAACCAGGTATTCTGGCTGGCTGGGGTCTTTCTCTAATTTTTCCCGCAACCAGCGAATGTGAACGTCTACAGTTTTGGTATCCCCCAAAAAATCTGGACCCCATACTTGATCAATTAATTGGTCGCGAGACCAAACCCGACGGGGATAGCTCATAAATAACTCTAAAAGCCTAAATTCCTTGGGCGAGAGACCTACTTCTTCTCCTCGCACCGTAACTCGGCATTCCTGAGGATAGAGAGCTACATCCCGCAATTGCAATATAGGCGTCTGGGGCAAGCTGCTAAATCGCTGGCGACGCAGTAAGGCTCGGCAACGAGCAATTAATTCCCTCATACTGAACGGCTTGGTCAGGTAATCATCCGCGCCCACTTCCAATCCCAAAACCCGATCCGTTTCGCTGGCTTTGGCACTCAGAATTAAGATCGGTACAGGATTCCCCTGATAACGTAACAAGCGACACAAATCTAATCCATTGACCTGAGGTAGCATTAGATCCAGGATCAGTAAGTTAAAAGGGGAATCCCCGTCGTTGGGTTCAACCTCCTGAAGAAGAGCTAGCGCTGTGCGCCCATCGGCAGCTGTTATTACTTCATAGCCTTCCTCTTCTAAGGATAGAACAAGCATTTCTCGAATTAAATCTTCGTCTTCCACTACCAAGATGCGGCTAGCTTGTGCCAGTTCTGGACGGGAAGTACTCTGCGGTAGATCGAGAGAAAGCATAAATTAGGAAACTCGATATCTGAAGTTCTAAGCCAAGGTATACACTAAAATTACGCCATTGGGCTGAAAAAAAAGAACTTTTGAGGAGTCGGCTGGGTAATTATATCTATAGGGAGAGGGGCGAGGGCAATGGGGATGCCTTGCTTATGTGTAACTGCACTTAGGGTCTAGTTTGACGCCATTTTCTTAGGAGTTTCGCCATAT
>DNXU01000548.1:0-2216 GCA_003505715.1 Cyanobacteria bacterium UBA8803
GTGCAGTAATACTATGGAACTCTCGTGCTAACTCTTCAATAGTTTGAGTTTCCGGTCGAGTATTAAACTGCTGGTTAAGGGTATCGAGCTGATTATTAAGTTGGGCGATCATTTGCTCAACTCCACTTAAGTCAACTTCTGGNNNNACCCCTCTAGGCGTGCAGTAATAGCAGTTAACTGAGTCGTAAGTTCCGCGAACGCAGTTTGTAACTGTTCAATCGCTTGGGTTTCGGGTCGGGCATTAAACTGTTGGCTGAGCGCATCGAGCTGACTATTGAGTTGGGCGATCGCTTGCTCTGCGCCATTTAAATCAACTTCTGGGGCGATCGGTCGCTCATCCAAACGCGAGCTGATATTATTTATCTGATTAATGAGTTCGGCGATCGCAGTTTGTAACTGCTCAATCGCTTGTGTCTCTGGTCGAGCATTAAATTCCTGGCTCAGAGCATCTAATTGACCGTTGAGTTGGGCAATTGCTTGTTCAACTACGCTCAGGTCAACATCAGCTGACATAGTTGGCTCATCCCGACGGGCGGTAATAGCATTCAGCTGCTCTGTTAGCTGCTCAACAGCTTGGGTCTCGGGTCGGGTATTAAACAGTTGGCTCAAAGCGTCTAGTTGATCATTGAGTTGGGCGATCGCTTGCTCTAGTACGCTTAGGTCAACCTCTTGAGCTGTAGGTTGCTCATTGAGACGTGCGGTGATGGCAGTGAGTTGTTGTGCTAGTTGCTCAATGGTTTCGATTTCTGGTCGGGTATTAAACCGTTGGTTAAGGCCGTATACTTGACTATTAAGTTGGGAGATTGCTTCCTCTAAGTCATTCCGGTCAACCTCTGGGAATGTTGGCTGCCGATCTAAGCGAGCGGTGATGGCATTGAGCTGCTCTGTTAGTTGCTCAATTTCCTGGATTTCCGGTCGGGTATTAAACTTTTGGTTAAGAGTATCGATCTGTTCGGTGATTTCAGCAATAGCTTCCACTATCCCGCTCAGGTCAATATTAGCGGAAATCGGCGGCTCATCCCGGCCTACCATAATGGCATTAAGCTGCTCTGTTAGTTGCTCAATTGCCTGAGGATCGGGTCGGGTATTAAACTGTTGGCTGAGAACCTCTAGCTGTTCGGTAAGGTTAGCAATAGTTGGCTCTACCACGCTCAAATCAACTTCTTGAGCTGTCGGTAGATGGTTAACCCGTACTGTCAAGGCATCTAACTGACTGTTGATATCAGTAATGGCGTCCCCGATCCCACTCAGGTCAACCTCTGGGGAAGCAGACAGCTGCTGGAAACGCAGATCCATGCCATTCAGCTGCTCCATTAGCTGGGCGATTGCTGTTTGTAACACCTCAACCGCTTGTATTTCGGGTCGGTTGTGGAATTGTTGGTTAAGAATACTAAGCTGTTCTATCAATTCTGCGATCGCGGTTTGCGACTGCTCAATCACTTGCGCTTCCGAGCGGTTGTGAACCTGTTGAGTCAAAGTACCCAACTGCTCGTTAATATTGGCGATCGCTTGCTCTACCCCCTGGTGATCAACCTCTGGAGAAGCAGAGAACTGTTCCAAACGTAAAACCAAACCATTAAGCTGCTCTGTCAGCTGAGCGATTGCGATTTTCGACTCCTCAATGGCATTTTTCTCGGGTCGAGAGCTGAACTGCTGATTTAGGCTATTTAGCTGAGTGTTAATATTTGGCAGCGTTTGGACTTGCTGGTGTAGAGTCTGAATAACTTGATAGGTTTCCCCCAGCGCATTTGTGATGGTTTCCTGGGTTTGCTGTTGGAAGTGGCGGCGGTTAAATAAATTTAAAGCAATAGCTACGGTCAGAGGAGTTGCGGCATAGACTATCTGCTGAGATGTCACTGCCGCGACAGTGCCTATGGCAGAGCCAGCGAGGGAAACATATTCAGCAATCTCTAGCCAGGGTTGTTTTGTCATGTCTATGTTAAATCGTGATAGTTTGGAGGTTCCTGCTGGCATGGGATGCTACTACGAATGAAAACGCGAAGTGAGCATCGCACTGGTAGATTTCCTCAGAGCTGATGTTTCTACTGGCGGTTCTTGAGACACTTAAATCTACGCGGAGCAACCTGAAATAAGCGCATCTTGGCCTTTGCAGTGATACGCTATTACTTACGAAGTCACCCCCTACCTGTCCGGATTTTTTAAATAAAGCGTAATTACTCGTGAGATAAACTGACGGGGTGACAAGCAAGGCTTCG
>DNXU01000548.1:2224-9800 GCA_003505715.1 Cyanobacteria bacterium UBA8803
TGTCACCCCGTCAGCCTATTTTGTCTAGTTGTAAATTAATCTACATTCGGCAACCTAAACCCGGTTAGAGCGATTGTTGCCTGTCCGTTCTGTGTTGGGAGAGCTACCAACACTTCTTTGAACAGTGTCAGGATACAGCGCACCCCACTCTTTTAATGCTTCTGCTGAGTCTTCTCCAATTCTTTGAAGGCGTTCACCAGGAGCGCCTTTGGTTTCGCGAGCTTCCCGATTCCACTCTCCTGTTGTTTGGGGTCTTTGGGTATCTTCCTGATGTAGTGCATGATCGATCTTGGTGGTTATGCCTTGGGCATTACGTCCCCGATCGATGTTTGTTGTAAGCAGTAGAAAGCCAACTAAGACAACAGCCAAAAATCTCTTAATCTGAAGCTCTTTAACTATAGCCTTGCATCGCTCGATTGTTCCAGAAATCAGGTTTGTCATGACAAGCCTCTCTTCGTTCCTTCTTAAGTCTTTTCACAGTTTCAGGACTTCCTTAACTCGCTTAAAATATAGGTTGGTGATGAAATTGAACCAAAACCCACCTTCTAGCTAATAAGTTGTCCTGAACCCAAATCAAGACTAGCTATAAAAATATAATCGTTCCTCTAACAAAAGTCATAGTTTCTTGATACCCCAGAACTAACAGCAGGGAACAGGGAATATGTGATTTAAATGGATGACAGCTTGCCAGCTATCTCTATAAAGAGAATGGCTCAATATTCTCGGTATCTATCTTAAGTGCGATCTTTCCCCAAGACTGACACAATTAGGCGATCGCATATAAAATTTTTATTTGAGAGGTAAACATCTTATACATATCAAATTTTATCCCACAAGCTGTTATCCCGCAGTAAACTCAAGTCTACTGCTAACAGCTGAAGCCCATTGAAATGGACTAAACATTGAGAGGGAGTGGTCTTGATAAGAATGCTTGTGCGATCGCCTTTCATCCTGCGACTATATAGTGGTAATGGTACGTTAGCTTCAGCATAACGCACCCTACTAATAGAAGCTGACAAGACCTTAACCTTTAGTCGGGGAAGGCGAATCCTGTTCTAGGATCGCGAATATACAAGCCGAGAACTAACGATTCCATGACCGTGTCCCATACTGGAATCAATTGCTCTGCCTCGTCTGCCCAATAGTCAAAAGTAATTAGGCATTGAACTCCTGAACCTAAGCCAATACAAATACGGGAATAGGCTTCCCGGTTTTCTTGAGGGTCAATAAATTTGATTTGAGTCCAAATGATGCGAGCTGTTTGACGCTGGAGTTGAATAATTTCCCCTCGCTCAATTACATTCCGCTTATCGTCTTTAACTATCTTTTTTAATAGCGGAACTAGCGGGAACTCTGCCCAGTTGGCAGGGGGTAGTAAGTTAAAGGAAGCTTCTAAGCGGCAATTATCGTTGGGCGGCTCTTTGTCTAAAAACCGGAACGACTTAAGATCCGGTTCAAAATGCCAATCCTCGGGGACATCAAAGCGCAACGCTCCTCGCCCTGCTACAAAGATCCGAGTTCCTGGCTTTGATGTCCAGTTATGGTCTTCCTTTAGCTCTAGAGTTTCCTTGATCCATTGGAGATTGTGCTTTTTGCGCTTAGCCATAGTAACTCCAGGTGTTGGCCTTCTTACTTATTTTGCCGTAGGTTTGGCTATTACTGTCAGGACTTACACAACTACATCATATTAATGGTGCGTTAGCTCCAGCGTAACGCACCCTACTAAGATTAATGAATCGGAATGTAAATTAAGAATACCGTGCCGTAGCCCGGTGCTGAAATACATTGCAATTTACCCTTGTGTCTTTCAACTACAATCTGATAACTAATAGACATCCCCAATCCCGTACCTTTACCGACAGGTTTCGTTGTAAAGAAGGGATCGCACATCCTTTGCTGGACCTCTTGCGTCATTCCTAGCCCATTGTCACCAATCAAAATCACCACTTGATTGGAGTCAGCTAAAACTTCTGTACCAATCAAAATAATATTGGAACGGTCATGGGTATCTGCCGAGGTTAGTGAAACATCTGCGGAGGTTTGGGTTTTAGGGTTCTCCTCTATCGCATCAATCGCATTAGTGAGGATATTCATAAACACCTGGTTCAGCTGTCCGGGGTAACACTGCACTTTGGGTAGGTTGCCGTAGTCTTTAATGACTTGGATTGCTGGGGTGCCTGGGTCTTTGCCTTTGAGGCGGTGAGAGAGAATTAGTAGGGTATTGTCAAGGCCCTCGTGGATGTCTACCCATTTCATTTCGGCTTCATCGAGCCGTGCAAAGTTCCGCAAGCTCAGAACTATTTGGGAGATGCGATCGGCTCCTATTTTCATGGACGACAAGATTTTAGACAGATCTTCCTTAATGAAGTCGAGGTCAATGTCTGCTTCTAAGGCTTGAATTTCTGCGGCTGGTTGGGGATAGTACTCTTGATAGAGTTGAATCAAATTCAGCAACTCTTCGGCATAATTATTAATGTGAATAAGATTGCCGTAGATAAAGTTGATGGGGTTGTTAATCTCGTGAGCCACGCCAGCCACTAGTTGCCCTAACGATGACATTTTCTCGCTTTGAACCAGTTGGGCTTGGGTTTGTTGGAGTTCGTCTAATGCTTGTTCGAGCTTAGCCGCTTGCTCTCTAGCAGTTGCTGCTGCCGTGCGACTTTGTTTGTAGAGTTGTCCTTGGTCAATGGCGATCGCAATTTGGTCGGCAACCCTTTGTAGCAGTTCCACTTCCTCGTCGTGCCAAGGTCTCGGCCCGCTAGAGTGACCGCAACTGACTACACCAATTTCGCCGGATGTCGTATGGATGGGCAAGGCCAACAGCGCCGTGTAGCCTATACTGAAGAAGAATTTTTGCTCGGTGGGATCGGTTAACATCCTGGCACTGTCCACGCGGGTAATTTCCTTGTTAAAAACCCTGGTTGTGAGCGGGCCAAATACTGTCACCGGAACGCAGTAACCCATGAGGCTAGGAAAGCTGGCTATCTTTGCTTCCTGAACCACTTCCCAAAACGGTTCAGTTGCATCAGGTCGATACCACAGGAAGAAGCAGCGGTCAATTTGCAATAGATTATGGATTTCACGAACAGCAGTTTCTAAGATGGTATTGATATCGAGGGAACGGCGAATTTGACTGGCAAGTTGGTTAAGCAGTGCCTCCCTTTGAGCAAGTTGCCGAAACTTGGCTTCACTCTGCCGTAGTTCTTCTTCCGTATGCTGGCGTTCCAGAGCAGCTCCCACCCACTGCGCCATCAGCTTCAACAGCTCTTTATCCCCGGCAGTAAAGGGGTGTTGGCGTACCTGAAGGCTGAAAAAACTCAAGGTGCCGTAAACTGAACCTGCTACCATCACTGGCATTCCAATATAGGATTCGAGTCGGCTGGCTGTGTAAGCGGGAAGGCGGCACCAATGGGAGGTGCCAGCAGATTCAAACGCGATCGGTTCTGGTGCTCCCAAGGTTATGCTGCAATAGGTCTGTGCCAAATTCCAAATAGTTCCCTTAGTCAGGGGGAAGTCTAACTTGGGCGGCATTTGAGCAGCCACCACCTCATAGCGATCGCTTGCCACCCGCCCTAAAGCTGCCATCTCTAAACCGAACTGACGACGACCTAGTGCTAGGAGTCCTTGCAGGCGTCGCTCAAAACTGAGTTTTCGGGCTGTGCTGACCTTGTAGAGCGAGCGCAGGGTTTCTTCTGTCCGCTTGCGCTCGGTGATGTCCGTAGAAATGGCGATCGCAGCCACAACTCGTCCATTGTGTTGGAGCGCTCCAGCCCGACTAGCATACCATGCCTTCGTACCGTTAGCTCCAACCCCAACTATCTCATAGTAGGCTGGCTCCCCAGTTTGAAATACCCGTGCCAAGGATTGTCTCACTATATGCTGATACTGGGGCGCTATGTACTCATAAATGCTGGTGCCAATGGACTGTTCTACAGTAATGCCCGGTACGGTGCGATTAATAAACAACAATTTGCCCTGGGGATCGCACGTATAAATAATGTCGGGAGCATTTTTTACCAGCGATCGCCACCGTTCTTGTGATTCTCGCAGAGCATTTTCGGTACGTTGGCGCTCAGCGATTTCCTGCTGTAATTTTTCTAAGGTCGTTGTCAGTTTAGCTGTACGCTCTGCAACTAACTCTTCTAAGTGTTCCCGATCTTGAGCTTGAGCTAGGGCAATGCCAATATGGTCTGCTAGTTGCTCGAGCAGTTCAATTTCAAAACTCGACCACTGCCGTGGACTGCTACACTGATGAGCAACCAATAAACCCCAGAGTTCTTCCTTGAGCAGAATGGGCACGACTAATTTGGCCTTGACCCCAAACTGTTGTAGAAAGTCAACCAGACAAGGGGCAAGATCAGCCGTTTGAGTGTTCTCAATCACTCGAACTCTGCCAGAGGCATAGAGCTGATGGTACTCTTGGGGAAAAACCTCCGGTTCAAATGTCTGTCCGAGAATTGAAGGCCAACCAGGACTGACTGCTTCTTTCACTGCGCTCCCAGTTCCATCAGGCCAAAGGCGATAGATTGAGACTCGATCCGCCTGAAGCAAATTCAGCACTTCCGTGACGGTTGTTTCGAGGATTTCCTCCAACTGTAAAGATTGACGAATCTCCAGGGTTATTTTTCCCACCACTTGCATTCGTTGATGCTGCTGGTTTAACTGTTCAGCTTGCAGTTCTGATTCGGTAATGTCAATCCCACTGCCAATAATATACTCAACATTGTTCTCGCTGTTGAGCAGAACGCTGTTTGACCACGCGATGCGCCGACGGTCTCCATTTTTGGTGACCCAGTAAGTTTCACAGTTGTACTCTGGAGAATCCCCAGATTTTAGATGCTCCCAAACAGCTTGAAAAGGTGCCACCTCTTGGGGAATTAAGAATCGCTCCCAAATATACCTACCTCTGACTTCCTCGAAAGAGTAACCGCTTATTTCCTCGCAAGCCTTATTAAAAGCGACGATTCGTCCCTGTGGGTCAAGGCCAAACGTTAAAATATTGACTGTATTCTTAGCCAATTGACTTTATGCTATCCAAAGTTTATATGAAATATCTCTCATAATTTTAAACAATTATTTCAGCAGAAAGATTGCTCTTTAAAGTCTCTTAACTAAATACTATAAAAGTGCCAGTTTCCGGCCATGTTAAATATAATAACTAACGATTTCAGCACAATTAGCGGTTAACCAAATTATTTAAACAGACTTAACATCATGAAAGCGGGTATAGTCAATGATGCGCCGCCCATCCCGTTTCCTCACAAAAAGATCCACAAAACGCCTGTGCCACAAGATTTCTTCAGTTACGTAAGAGTGTCGAGCATGAATGGTCTGAGAAACGGTTTCATCCAAACCTGTAAGCGTAACGATAATTTCAGCCTCCTCCTCAGACAGGGAGTTTGGTGTTGCTCCATATAGGGGACTGCTCTCATCAATCTGATGCATGGCCGTCCAAGTCAGCGCAAAAATGGGCGTTTGGCTACGCACCAGTTTGAGGTCATAAAATCGGCGCATAAATTCCCCTTCCAGAGTCACTTCATTACGCAGCAAGCTCACTTGTAACTGAGCTTCTAATATCTGGTTCCGGCGTTCGTTAGCGGTGCGAAACATGAGGGTAGGCACACCGTCATGGGGAGCAATAACGGCCACGCGACTGAAGAGAACTCTAGCAGTGGGGCGAGAGAAACGGGCAAACATCAGGCCAGTAGCGATGGTTAGCCCCATCAAACCAGTTAAGGCTTCGATGGTAACTAGAATGTTCGTATACGTACATTCAGGACGCGGATACATGGCACCGTAGCCGATCGATGCCATGGTCTGAACGCTGAAGAAAAAGGTGTCCCAGAAATAGCCAGGACGAGCGTTCTGAATGCAATCTCCTCCGGCCAGGTATAACAAGGCAAACAGGGCGTTGGCGGCAATATAGCCCACCCCAATGAGGCCGAAGAACCAAGGCCAGTGAAGAGTTAGCAGTAAATGGTAAGGATCGCGCCACAGAGAGTGAGATGAGCCTTTTCTGAGAATGTCCAATCGTCTGTTTCTATCCCGGTTGACCATACGGTACTGAGGGGGGCTAGGAGGCGTTTTGGGCATTTAATATTACCATTATTTAAGTTAATTTATTTTGGTGATGGGTGATTGGTGATTGGTAATTGGTGATGGGTGATGGGTGAGGAATCTCTCATATCGTGTCTGGTTGCGTCGATATTGTTCGTAGTAACTACTTCAGTGGTTGACAAGGCTCTATTGTCAACCACTGAAGTGGTTACTACGAACTTTTTTATACAAGGAAAGGTGCTACCGGACTTGATATCACCAATCACGAATCACCCATTACCCATTACCCATCACCCATTACCCTAATATTAAGCAATCGTTACTTCAGTGGACAAATAAACATCCTGAATGGTGTGAAACAGCTTAACACCCTCCTCAAACGATCGCTGAAACGTCTTGCGACCCGAAATTAAACCGCAACCACCAGCTCGCTTGTTAATCACAGCCGTGCGTACCGCTTCGGCAAAGTCACTTTTCCCGGAGGCTCCCCCGGAGTTAATTAAACCAGCACGACCTGCATAGCAGTTGATTACCTGATAGCGCGTGAGATCAATGGGATGGTCGCTGGTGAGTTCGGTGTAAACTTTTTTATCAGTTCTACCGTATTTCTGGCCTGTAGCTTGGGCAACAGCACCATAACCGTTATTGCATTCGGGTAGCTTCTGTTTGATCAAGTCGGCTTCGATTGTAACGCCCAAATGGTTGGCCTGTCCCGTTAAGTCGGCAGCCACATGATAGTCTTTATCTTGATTAAACGCACTGTTGCGCAGATAGCACCAGAGAATTGTAGCCATACCTAATTCGTGGGCGCGGGCAAAAGCGCGGCTGACTTCCTGAATCTGGCGGGTAGACTGTTCGGAACCGAAATAAATTGTAGCGCCTACAGCCACAGCTCCTAAATTCCAGGCTTGCTCGACAGTCGCAAACATGATCTGGTCGAACTGATTAGGGTAGGTGAGCAGTTCGTTATGGTTGAGTTTCACTATAAAGGGGATGCGGTGAGCATACTTGCGAGACACCATCCCCAAAACCCCCAAGGTGGTAGCAACAGCATTACAACCGCCTTCCAGGGCAAGTTTGATAATGTTTCCTGGGTCGAAGTAGGCCGGATTAGGTGCAAAGGAAGCACCAGCAGAGTGTTCAATGCCTTGGTCTACTGGCAGGATAGAAAGATAACCCGTCTTAGCAAGGCGTCCGGAAGAGTAAAGCTGCTGGAGACTGCGCAAAACTTGGGGGGAGCGATCGCTATTAACAAAAATCCGATCCACCCAGTCAGGGCCAGGCAGATGCAACAGCTGTTTATCAATTTTGGCTTTGTAAGTTAGCAGGCTTTCGGCTTCGTCACCCAGATACGAAGCAATAGATTGAGGGGCAGTTAGTGTAGCAGTCATATCACCTTTCTTCAAAACTTTCAATAACCTATTTTTTAATTTTGGCAGTGTCTTAAAATTGTGCAGTCCCTACAGAGATAGAGTTCTACTCAAGACTTACTGACAAGCCCCCCTAACCCCCCAACCTT
>DNXU01000154.1 GCA_003505715.1 Cyanobacteria bacterium UBA8803
ATTCCCCAAAAGATGAAAATTAAGGGAAAAATCTCAAGCAAAAATTGGGCAACCTCCCAACAATTCAGGGAGGTTACTCCTACATTAATGTCCTAGCAACTATAAGGTGGACATAGAATAGCTTTGCTCTCATTCCAGAGCAGCTCTAGTTGTTTGCAACCCCCAAGCATCTGATAAGTCTATCTTCAAGCTTAGGTAAGTGGCTTACCCTTCCTCAGCTTCATCTCCTGAGTCAATTTGTTTCAGATGAATGTGCTTCCGTCCTAAGGTGATTTCAAACTCATCTCCTGGATGTAAGCCCATCTGTTTGGTGTAAGCAGACCCAATCAGCAGATTGCCGTTAGACTGAACTGATATGCGATAACTAGCGCTTCGTCCGCCCCGTCCGTTGCCATTGACTTTGCTGTCTAACTCAATTCCCTCAGCATCAATCAGGGCATTGAGAAACTTCATCATGTTTACTCGCTCTACCCCGTTCTTTGTCACGGTGTAGTAGCCACAGGCTCTGGCTTTTTCTTCTTTGCTGAGGTTTCCTAGTTCTTTGACTTTATCAACCAGGGCCTCGCCCTCTAAGGGATCGACTTTTTTCTTTTTAGCCATCAACTTGAATCTAAAACTAAGCAGTTAACTGGTAGGTAGCGTTTTCGCTGTACTGACGCTCAACCAAGATAAGAAAATCTCGGTGTTATATCAGCCTATAAAACTATATTACACGGATATTGTCAACTCGGTTGGCTATATTTGTTTCATCAAGGTTTGTAAATAACGCTTCTCCTCTAGGGGGGGTTGTTGTGAACAAGTGATCGGGCGGGATAATGTTAGGGGGCCAAAACATTGATGTAATTTCCAAAAGCCAATTACGTGATTGGCATGAGCGCTGTAGGGATTGGGCGATATATCAAGCCATCAGGTTATAGTTGATAGAACAATCTGCTGGGGAGACAACAATAAAACCAGTCAAACCATGAACATCTATGACCCCAACCAGCAACCCAAAGCTAAACTTACCCAAAAGCAGCCCTCTTGACTCCAACCGATGAGGTACACCTCAACAAGGCGACCGCTCTTGATGGGATATTTTCAATGCTTATGAAGCTCACAACTCGTGGACATTATAGTGTCAAAGCTCTATTAGATCTCAGTTTACAGCCCGGTTATGGACCAACATCTGTTCGTGCGATCGCTCATCGACAGGATCTACCTGCTCCTTATTTAGAGAAACTGCTCATTGAAATGCGTCGTGCTGATTTAGTTAACTCGGTGCGCGGTGCCCAAGGTGGTTATCAATTAGCTCGCGAACCTTCAGAAATTTCTCTAGGTCAGATTTTAGAAGCAGTTGGTGAAACAATCGAACCACTACCTCGCCATACCCCAGACGCAGCTCAAGTAGAAGACTGGGTAACTTTAACACTGTGGCGGCGGCTGCACCAAAAACTTAAAGAAGCTTTATACAGCATTACTCTGGCAGACCTTTACTATGATGCTCGCAGTTGGCAAGCAGCTCGAGGAGCAGAAACAAGTTTCGTGGTTTAAATCAATTTTTCCAAGACAATGACAAAAGCGAATCAATCCATGACTTATCAAGGTGGCTGCCACTGCGGTGCTGTTCGCTTCACTGTAATAGTTGACAAGCACGAAGCCATTGATTGCAATTGTTCAATTTGTACCAAAAAGGGGTTCTTACACCTGATCGTTCCCCCCGCACAATTTACCTTACTTAGTGGGGATGACGTTTTAACTACCTATACCTTTAACACTGGTACTGCTAAACATACATTTTGCCGCATCTGTGGTATCCACCCCTTCTATCGACCCCGTTCTCATCCCGAAGACATAGATGTAAATGTCCGCTGTCTGGATGGTGATGTACTATCTCAATTTCAGATTGTCCCATTTGACGGAGCCAATTGGGAAGAGAATATCGACAAAATTAGGGATGAGGGATGAGGGGGAGCAGAATTTTGATGCTGAGAGTTGTAAGCGAAAAGCGAGTGGTGTATAAACAGAAGTTCTATTCAAGTTTCGCTTGGGGAAATTTTGGTGAGTTATACTACCGCTGCCATTGTTTTGTTGCTGGCTGCTACTTTAGATTATCTGATCGGCGATCCTTGGGGTTGGCCTCATCCAGTAAGAGTTATGGGTTGGGTTATTTCTGGCTGCACTAAATGGGTGATTAACCACTGGCAGTACAAGTGGCAGCGTCGCTTAGCAGGAATTGGTTTGGGTTTGGGAGTAATATTCGGTAGCGGATTGATCGGATGGGCGATCGTGCGAGGCGCAACTTGGCTGCATCCACTCTTAGGTATTGCCGTTGAAATGGTACTTCTAGCTAGCTGTTTTGCGGGTCGCAGTTTGGGCATGGCAGCGGTTGATGTTTTACAACCGTTAAGCGCCGGACAGCTAGATCGAGCGCGTTCTCAATTGAGCCAATACGTTGGTCGAGATACAGAACAACTATCATCATTAGAAATTCTTCGCGCCGTTCTGGAAACAGTAACGGAAAATGCTACCGATGGGGTAACTGCTCCACTGTTCTATGCTATTATCGGCGCATTTTTGCCGGGAGTGGGTAGCGTTCCCCTTGCCTTAGCTTATAAAGCCGCTAGTACTTTGGATTCAATGATTGGCTATCGCCATGAACCTTATCACGATTTGGGTTGGTTTAGTGCCCAATTGGAAGACTGCCTGACATGGTTGCCCTGTAGGTTTACTGTAATGACGCTGGCACTTTTATCGGGAAAACCTCATACTATCCTATATATATGTCGCCGCGATGCCATGAAAGATCCCAGCCCTAACTCTGGCTGGAGTGAATGCAGTTATGCGGCAATTTTGGGTGTCCAACTGGGGGGAACCAACTGGTATCAGGGAATTGCTAAATATAAACCTCTGTTGGGTAACCCCGTTTACCCCATTACGCCCGATAAAATTAACCAAGCTTTACAGCTAACCAGGTATTGCTTTTTGATTTGGCTGTTAATAGCGATCGCTGGGTTAAGCCTATCAGCCCTCTGCTCTTCCTTGTAAGATACCCTTGCTATATTCGTAAAAACGTTCTACCAGAACGTCTCTACTCAACGCTACCAGCGCTAAAACAGCAACTAGGATGCCGACTCAAATCATTGAAATTCTATCAGCCGAAGAACTACGCCGCACAGTCACCCGCTTGGCTTCTCAGGTGATTGAAAAATCGGGAGATTTGTCCAAACTTGTACTAGTGGGTATTTATACGAGGGGTGTTTCCCTGGCTAAACATCTGGGGCGTCAGATTGAAGTTTTAGAAAAGGTGGCGGTGCCAGTGGGAGCGATCGATATTACCTTTTATCGAGACGATCTAGATCGGATTGGCATCCGCACGCCTGCTAAAAATGATATTCCTTGTGATATCTCTGGTAAGACAGTGGTGTTAGTCGATGATGTTATTTACAGCGGGCGTACTATTCGGGCGGCTTTGAATGCGGTAACAGAATACGGCAGACCTGAAGTGATTCAGTTATTAGTGTTAGTGGATCGGGGACATCGCGAGTTACCCATTTGTCCAGACTTTACTGGCAAGCAGCTACCAACCGCTAGGGAAGAACAGGTGAAGGTTTATCTCCAAGAGGTTGACGGGCGGGATGCTGTGGAGTTAATTAAGGTTTTATCTGGAAAATAGGGATGAGGGATGAGGGATGATGAGGCCCTCATCCCTCATCCTTCATCCCTCTCCTATGAAAGAAACCCAAACGCGCAAGGCAGACCACTTAAGGATTTGTCTGAATGAAAACGTTCAATTTAACGCCGTTACCAATGGACTGGAACGCTACCGCTTTACCCATTGCTGTTTGCCAGAACTGAACCGGAGTGATATTGACATCACTACCACCTTTCTGGGAAAACCGATGGGAGCGCCGTTGCTGATTTCTTCCATGACGGGCGGCACGGAACAGGCTAAGACGATTAATTACCGTTTAGCTGAAGTTGCCCAACACTATAAGCTAGCTATGGGGGTGGGTTCTCAGCGGGTAGCGGTAGAGAACCCTCAAGTTGCTCATACTTTTGCTGTGCGATCGCAGGCTCCTGATATCCTTTTATTTGCCAATCTTGGTGCGGTTCAGCTCAATTACAGTTACGGTATTGATGAATGCCTGCGGGCGATCGATATTTTGGCGGCAGATGCTTTAATTTTGCATCTCAATCCTTTACAGGAGTGCATTCAACCTAAAGGAGACACGAATTTTCGAGGATTACTTGACAAAATTGGGATTTTATGCAATAAGTTATCAGTGCCAGTAATTGTCAAAGAAGTGGGGAATGGCATCTCAGCGGCGATGGCGCAGAAGTTGCTCGACGTTGGTGTGAGAGCAATTGATGTTGCAGGTGCAGGTGGCACCTCTTGGGCTAAAGTAGAAAGCGAACGAGCCTTAAACTTACAGCAACGCCGCTTAGGGCTAACTTTTGCGGACTGGGGTCTACCTACCGCTGAATGCATTACCAGTATTCGAGCGCTCGCTCCAGATGTACCCCTGATCGCATCGGGAGGATTGCGGGATGGAGTGGAGGTCGCAAAGGCGATCGCCCTCGGAGCTGATATTGCGGGTTTAGCATGGCCGTTCCTGCAAGCAGCAGCCGAGTCAACAACAGCCGTTAACGAGCTAGTAGAGCTACTGATGGCAGAAATAACGACAGTCCTGTTCTGTACGGGTAACGCCACCTTATCTCAACTTCAACAATCCAACGTCCTCCAAAAGCTAGGATAAAAATAAGCAATTGGCGATCTTCTATAAATCGCCAGCCGTGCATCCGTGTTCATAATCTTTGTGGTGCGCCCCATTCCCCAAATGCGTCAATTTTTTCAGCAAACCTTTGCCAGCATGATTGGCAGCCTTGCAGGTCTCATCTTATTTTTTGGTTTAGGCACAGGTGGATTCCTCTTTTTAGTAATTGCCATAGCATCAAGAGATACCGGACCGCAAGTAAAAGACAAGTCAGTATTAGTTTTTGATTCCTCTTTAACTATTACCGATACCGATCCGAGTTCTAGTACTAGCGATGCGATCGGAGAAGCGCTATCCGGTGAGGAAGCAGATTCAATTAGTTTGCGCACCGTTCTAGATAGCTTGGAAAAAGCTGCCCAAGATCCGCGTATTGTCGCTCTTTACTTAGATGCTTCTCGCACCACCACTGGTAGCAGTACAGGCTTTGCTACCTTGAAGGAGGTACGACAAGCCATGGAACGTTTCCGAGCTTCTGGTAAAAAGATCGTTGCCTACGATGTGGATTTGGGAGAACAGGAATATTATCTAAGTTCAGTAGCAGATACGATTATTCTTAATCCCATGGGCAGTATGGAACTCAATGGCTTTAGATCCGAGCCACTATTCCTAACTGGAGCCTTGGAAAAATTTGGTGTTGGCGTTCAGGTAATTAGGGTTGGAAGATACAAGTCAGCAGTCGAACCCTTTTTACTCAAACAGCTTAGTCCGGAGAATCGGCAGCAGCTGCAAGCCTTATTGGGCGATCTTTGGGGTGAATTTCTGGTGACGGTGGGTAAGAGTCGCAAAATTACCCCCCAGCAGTTACAAGCGATCGCAGATTCTCAAGGGATGTTGATGGCATCCGAGGCACGCCAGCGGCGGTTGATCGATAAAGTGGCATATTTCGATCAAGTGGTGGCCGAACTCAAGCAACTGACGGGTGAAGCAAAAGAGGATAAACCGCTGCGGCAAATTCGCCTTGCTACCTACGCTGATGTAGATAGCAAAGGCACCAAGGCTCGCTTCTCTAAGAATAAAATAGCCGTTGTCTATGCCAATGGTGAAATCGTTGATGGTGAAGGTGGCGTCCGGGAAGTAGGAGGTGACAGCTTAGCCAAACAGATGCGGCAATTGCGACTAGATGAGGATGTTAAAGCTGTAGTGCTGCGAGTCAACAGTCCAGGTGGCAGTGCGACGGCATCGGAAATTATTCAGCGAGAAGTACGGCTAACTCGCAACAAGAAACCAGTGATTGTTTCCATGGGTGATGTGGCAGCATCCGGGGGATACTGGATTTCTACTTATGCCAACCGAATTTTTGCCGAACCGAATACAGTCACGGGGTCGATCGGTGTCTTCGGCTTGCTGCTAAATATCCAAAAGCTGGCGAACAACAATGGTGTGACTTGGGATGTTGTGAAAACAGGACGTTTAGCTGATAGCCGAACCGTCAGCCGTCCCCGCACTGCTCAAGAATTAGCGATCGCCCAAAGAGTCGTCAACCAGATTTACAATCAGTTTCTCGATAAGGTAGCAGAGTCCCGCAAGTTACCAAAACAGAAGGTAGCACAAATTGCTCAGGGTCGAGTTTGGTCTGGAGTAGATGCTAAGCAACTAGGTTTAGTAGATGAAATGGGTGGACTTGAAGACGCGATCCAGTATGCCGTGAAACAAGCCAAGTTAGGAGAAGATTGGGAGTTGCAAGAATATCCTAAGGTGCGCAGCTTGGAAGAACGGATTTTGGAAAAGCTGGCGGGTGATAGCAGCGATCGCACTCAACAGCAATTCGATCCTCTGACTAAAGAGTTTCTGAAGTTAAAAGCGGATTTAAGGATTTTGCAAGTACTGAACGATCCCAAAGGCGTGTATGCTCGTTTGTCCTTCAACTGGCGACTAGATTAGTGGATCAGGGCAAACTTGCTATGGGAGTTGGAAATAAAAAATTAT
>DNXU01000276.1:0-5448 GCA_003505715.1 Cyanobacteria bacterium UBA8803
ATTCTAGTAATTATATACTAGATCTTCCCGCTCTAAGTCTCAATTGAAATAGACTTTAATATCACCGGAGATAACAGGGGGATACCTAAAGAACCGTTTGTTAAGTTGGAGCGAAGTCTCACTGATGTTGAGATTTAGTGTTTGGTTTGATTTTACTAAGATCTGTCTTGAAAGTCGGGAATGGGTTTACCTTTAACCTAAACACTATCCAGGGCGATCCAATAAATTCTATACACATCTACCCAATTCCCCTCACACCGGGTCGCCGCTACATTTTTCCATGATGAAAAGGCGTGCGATCGCTTTTTTTTAGATAACCTGCCAGCACACTTGCTTGGAGCAGGCTTTTTAGCCCTTATACCAAGTTGCTTCTCAAAGAGAGTAGTTTCTCTCCCCCAGCTCTGGCTATCTACTACTATGAGCCGCAACTCGGTATGAGGGGGTAGCACAAGCTGAGTGACTACGTCTGTGGTTTGAGGGAGTATCTACCACTAGAAAGATGCTCTCACGTTTCAAAGAGGAGACAATCTAATCCAGCTTTAAACAAGCCTCTAATCTTCTCTTCCCAAAAGATATTTTACTTGGGGGAAGCTTTTTATATGTACATTACCTAATCGACATCTTAGTTGATTTGAACTCAATAAAACCTAGATACCAAACTACAGTAAAGGACATTAAACGTGAAAATTGGTTCTAATTATCTGGGTGAAGATCGTTGTGAATTTACGGTTTGGGCACCATTTTACGAAGAGGTAGCCGTACAAATAGTCTCTCCAGACCAGCGCCTCATCCCTATGCAAAACGATGAATGGGGTTACTGGCAAGCCGTAGTTGAAAATATTCAGCCAGGAACGCTTTATTTTTACAAACTCGACGGCGACTTAAATAGACCTGATCCTGCATCGCACTCTCAACCTGAAGATATATACGGACCTTCTGAGGTTGTCGATCATGCTCAGATGAACTGGACTGACAGCCAATGGTTTGGCATTCCCTTAGAGGATATGATTATCTACGAAGTGCATGTCGGCACCTTCACCCCAGCAGGCACCTTTGAAGCAATTATTTCTCGTTTGCAGGAATTGCGGCAGTTGGGGGTGAATGCGATCGAACTGATGCCAATTGGCCAATTTCCTGGTAACCGTAACTGGGGCTATGATGGGGTGTTTCCCTTTGCTGCTCAACATTCCTACGGTGGCCCCTCTGGACTCAAAAAACTGGTTGATGCAGCTCATCAGCAAGGAATAGCAATATTTCTCGATGTCATCTACAATCATTTTGGCCCAGATGGCAACTTCATGAATGATTACGGGCCCTACTTTACAGCCAGCTATAGAACAGCGTGGGGGAATGCCATTAACTTTGATAATACCTACAGTTACGGCGTCCGGAACTACTTTATCCAGAATGCCCTCTATTGGTTTGAAAACTTTCATATTGACGCCCTCCGCTTAGATGCTAGCGATCACATCTTTGATATGGGTGTTAAACACTTCTTACAAGAACTTGCAGAAACTACAGAGGCTTTTTCTCAAAAACAAGGTAGAAAATTTTATCTAACCGCCGAGAACGATTTAAGCGATACCAAAATTATTCGTCCTATTACAGCGTGCGGTTATGGTATAGATGCCCAATGGAACGATGCCTTTCACCACTGCTTGCATACCCTACTCACAGGTGAGCAAGCTGGATATTACGAAGATTACGGCACCTGCGCACAGATGGCCAAAGCAATTAAAGAAGGATTTGTCTACTCCGGACAATACTCGCCATTCCGTAAAAAATTTCATGGCAGCGACTCCAGTGCTATCCCCGGTCATAAATTTATCGTATTCACCCAAAACCATGACCAAGTCGGCAACCGAATGCTAGGCGAACGCCTATCCCAGCTAGTTTCTTTTGAAGCCTTAAAACTAGCTGCTGGTGTCCTTCTCCTCTCTGCCAACATTCCCCTCCTCTTTATGGGAGAAGAATACGCCGAAGACGCCCCCTTCCTCTACTTTATCAGCCACACAGACCCCGATTTAATAGAAGTGGTGAGAGAGGGCAGAAAAAAAGACTTTGCCGCCTTTCATTTAGAAGGAGAATATTTAGATCCCGAAAGTCCCGATACTTTCAATAAGTCTAAAGTGACCTGGGAAAAACGCTACCAAGGTAAACACCAAATCATGCTAGCCCTTTACCAGCATCTAATTCAACTACGCCGCACTATCCCAGCTCTAAAAGTCCTCGACAAGCAAAATTTAGAAGCCTCAGCCATAGAGTCAGATCAACTTATATTGCTCCGGCGTGGCAGTAGCGACAGCCAAATCTTCTGTGTAATGAACTTTAATGAAAAAGAAGTTACCACCTCCCTCTCCCCAGGAGAAATTTGGCACAAGATTCTCGATTCTGCCGAGCCTAAATGGCTAGGTTCCGGCTCAACCATGCCCGATCAAATAATCCACGAACAGCAAGTATCAATTCCCTCCCAAAGTTTTGCCCTCTACGAACTAGAAGGCAGTAGGCAGTAGGTAAGAAAGCTTATACAGTAAGCTCTCTAAAAATATCTTTGCGACCTTGGCGAAAACCTTTGCGAACTTCGCATTAAAAAATAACTCCATATTTAGTAGTCCACAACCTTTCTTAAAAGCGAGCCTTGAACATGAGAATTCCTACAGCCACCTACCGACTCCAATTTCACGCCGATTTTAAGTTTGAGGCAGCAAAAGCGATCGTTCCTTATCTAGTCGAATTAGGAATATCTGACCTCTATGCCTCGCCAATATTTAAAGCGAGAGCAGGCAGTACTCACGGCTATGATGTAGTAGATCCCACTCAAATCAACCTAGAATTAGGGACACCAGAAGATTTTGAAGAGCTAGTCAGCCAAATTCAACAAAATAACATGGGATGGGTGCAAGATATCGTGCCCAACCATATGGCTTATGATAGCGAAAACCTTTGGTTAATGGATGTTCTAGAACACGGACATGACTCGGACGCTCTGGACTACTTCGATATTGAATGGGAGCATACTTATGAAGATATCAATGGTCGAGTACTGGCTCCAATGCTGGGAAATTTTTATGGAGAATGCTTGGAAAACGGCGAGATTCAACTCAACTACGATGAAAATGGATTAAGCGTTAATTATTTTGGTTTAAAGTTACCCGTCCGTATAGAATCCTATGCCCGGTTCATTACGCAAAATTTAGGATATTTAGGCAGGTCGCTGGGCAGAAGACATCCAGATTTTATCAAATTTCTGGGTATTCTTTACCTCATCAAAAGCGCTCCAGGTGAAACCAAAGGCAAAGAACGGTATGACCAAATTGCTTTTGTAAAAGGGCTGTTGTGGGAACTCTACACCCAAAACCCGGAAGTTAAAGAATTTATTGATAGTAACATCAAGCTATTTAATGGCGAAAAAGGCAATCCGGAAAGTTTCAACCTTCTAGATAGCTTGCTAAACGAACAGTTCTACCGTCTATCCTTCTGGAAAGTCGGTGCTGAAGAAATTAATTATCGCCGCTTTTTTACGGTGAACGAACTGATTTCAGTTAAAGTTCAAGAAATTAAAGTATTCAACAAAACCCATGCTCTGATTAGCCAGCTAGTTGAAGAAGGAAAAGTAACGGGCTTAAGAATAGACCACATTGATGGCTTGTACGACCCCACAGAATATCTAAAACGATTGCGGGAAAAAATGGGTGATGTCTACCTCACCGTAGAAAAGATTTTAGAACTCAAGGAAAGGTTGCCTGAGACTTGGCCTATCCAAGGCACCAGCGGCTATGATTTTTTAAACTATGTTAATGGTATTTTTTGTAACGAAAAGAGCGAAAAACAGTTAACTCATCTCTATAAAGAGTTTACAGGCATTGACACTCCTTACAGCCAACTATTTTTTGAAAAGAAACAGCTAATTGTTGAAAAAAACTTGGCCGGAGATGTCGATAATCTGGCTCAAATATTGAAAAAGATTGCAGGTCAATCGAAAAAAGGGATTGACTTTACCATGAATGGGTTGAAAAGAACCCTAGCAGAAATACTGGTGCTTTTCCCAGTTTATCGCACCTACGTCAACGGAGACGAATTGAGCGCAGCAGACCACTCTTACATTAAGAAAGTTATTGAAAAAGCACGAGGCCATATTCCCTTGTTGTTGAACGAACTAAACTTTATTGAAAAAGTTCTTTTGCGGGAATGGGAGGACTCGTTAACAGAAGAGCAAAAAGCGCTGCGGCTGCACTTTATCATGAGGCTGCAACAGTTAACTGGCCCTTTAATGGCTAAAGGAATTGAAGATACCCTATTTTACGTGTATAACCGCCTGCTATCCTTGAATGAAGTAGGAGGCCATCCCGGAAAATTTGGCCTTACGCTCGCGGAGTTTCATGAATTCAATCAAAAACAAAGTACCGTTTGGCCTCACAAGATGAATGCCACAGCCACCCATGACACTAAGCGAGGTGAGGATGCCCGGGCGCGGTTGAATGTGCTTTCAGAAATTCCAGAGGAATGGGAAAAGCAGGTAAAACGGTGGAGCGAACTCAATCAATCCCAGAAAATTACTGTGCGCGACCAAGCGGTTCCCGTTGGTAATGATGAGTACTTCTTTTATCAGGCATTGCTTGGGGCTTATCCGTTTGATGAAAAGGAAAATGCTGGGTTTGTGGGACGGGTGAAAGACTACATGCTTAAATCTGTCAGAGAAGCGAAGCTCTATACAGCTTGGTTGCGCCCGGATACGGAGTATGAGGAGGGATTTTTGAGTTTTGTTGAGCGGGTTTTAGAACCTGCTGAATCGAATCAATTTCTACAAGAGTTTTTGCCGTTCCAGAGATGGGTAGCTGGGTATGGTATCTTTAACTCGCTTTCCCAAACCTTACTGAAAGCTACAGCTCCTGGTGTGCCCGATTTTTATCAAGGGACGGAATTATGGGATTTGAGCATGGTAGATCCAGATAATCGCCGTCCGGTTGATTACTCAGTCAGAACGGAGGTTTTAAAGGATATTAAAGAGAGAGCAAAAACAGATACTATCCAGCTCATTGATGAGTTACTTGATTCTAAAGAAGATGGCCGGATTAAGCTATTTTTAACCTATCAAGTTTTACAGGCGAGGCAGGAGAATTTAGAGCTTTTCCAGAAAGGAGATTACCAGCCTCTTGAGGTAGTTGGCAAGTTTAACGAGCATGTGGTGGCGTTTGCTAGACGTTTTGGTGATGCGATCGCAATTGCAGTCACCCCCCGCTTTTTGACGACGCTGGTTGAACCAGGAGAGTATCCTCTCGGCGAACCAGTCTGGGCGGATACGCAGTTAGAACTACCCCTAGGATCGCCCGATACCTGGCGTAATGCCATTACGGATGGCACAATTTCGGGAAATGGCAGGATACAAATCGGTAAAATTTTGGCGCAGTTTCCCGTAGCTTTACTATTAGGAGGGATGAGGGATGAGGG
>DNXU01000276.1:5553-17181 GCA_003505715.1 Cyanobacteria bacterium UBA8803
AAGCCGCCCAAAAGCTTGATGAGTCTTGCTTTTTGACCTTTTGCGCCTGGGTCAGGTTGTGAATGCTCACCATACTGCCGGGGGCAAGTTTGATCGCGTGAATGGGAACGGTAATAGTCATGGCAGTGCCTCCGTGGGTAGCAGAGTACCTAGATATTTGAGTCCTTGCAAAACTTGTTCTCGCTCTTGAGCATTTTCAAGCAGGCGGTAGGTGAGGGAGCGGCTGTATTGAGGGGAGGGCTGGCTACGGTATAACCTCACAAACAAAACTTCTCGCCCATTCGTCACCATGCCATAGAGAACAGATTGGGACGTGGGGGCACTCAGGAGATAGGTGAGCGCTTGGGGAATTCCAGCTGTAACATCAAGGCGGGCGGGTTTGGATTCGATCGCCAGTATCCAGAGGGTTTCTTGCACCACCAGAATGTCGATTTTGCCTTGAATGGGTGAGATATCCGGCTCGTCGGCGACTTCGAGGGTAGTGCCAACTTCAGTTCTGATCAGAAAAGGCGGTTGGTAAAAGTCTGCCAGATCGAGCAGAGGAGAAACCACAACGAGCTTCACCACTTCTTCCAGGGGTGGATCTTCCTGACTGAGATAGGTATAGTTGCGGGTCAACCGTTCCAGTCCTTGCTGTTCAGCTTCGGTTAGGGGAGGAACCTGCTTGAGCCATTGAGCAAAGAATGAATCATTAGGGTTGAGCCGAACACCAAAGTTGTGGCGTAGGTTAGTCAGGGTGAGAGTACGAGCGTTGGTAGTCATAGGCTGATGGGTTGGGTGGTCAATCAGAATTTGAGAAGCGATCGCGTTCTCGCTGGATGCGAGTTTGAATCTCTTGCAGGATGCCACTAACCTCTTGAAAATCACTCTGTAACAGTGTGGGAGGAGCTAGGGAACGGAGGATTGCAGCGGTATCGACTGGGTAGTGGCGCAAGAGTTGGGTAATATCTCCTTCGTATGCCTGATTGCGAATGGCTGCAAATAATCGCCTGATGCTTTCTAGATCGGGTAAATTTTCAGAACTCAAGGTTCGATCGCTCCAGTTTTGCACATTAAACAGTCTGGCACTCCGTAAAATTTCGCTGATAGATGGTGGCATGGTTAAGCTGCTTCCTCTTCAAAGGTATCGACATAGCGCGGAATATTCAGGTTAAAGTCATTGTCTTTCAATATGAATATTAGCCATGAGTATCTTGAGTCAGGGGTAACTCGATGGCAAACTCTGCTCCTCGACCAACGGCGGAATTACACTTAAGTTGACCACCGTGTTTTTCCACGACAATCCGGTAGCTAATCGACAATCCCAAACCAGTACCCTTACCTGGTGGTTTCGTTGTAAAAAAGGGGTCAAATATCCTCGAAAGCAAGTCTGGTGTTAAGCCAGGGCCATTGTCAGTAATGCGGATGACCACCCCTGACTCGTTGCCATGGGTACAAATCCAAATCTTTGGGCTATAGCCTTCTTCCCTATTCCCCATTTCCCATTCCCCATTCCCCAGTTCTAGAGCATCGATGGCATTGCTAATGATATTCATAAAGACTTGATTGAGCTGGCCGGGATAGCACTCAACTAATGGCAGTTCGCTGTACTCTTTGATCACCTGAATCTCAGAACTTGTAGAGTGGTGTTTCAGTCGGTGCTGTAAGATCAGTAGGGTATTATCGATCCCTTCATGGATATTTACCTGCTTGCACTCCTTTTCATCAAGACGAGAAAAATTCCTCAAAGATAGCACGATCTCATAGATGCGGTTGGCACCTTCTCGCATTGAGGCTAGCACTTTGGGAAAATCTTTGGTGATGAAATCAATCTCAATGCACTTAAGTTGTTCGGCAATTTCTGGCACTGGGTCTGGGTAATACCGATGGTAAAGCCCTAAAAGGTATAGTAAGTCTTGAGCGTATTCAGTAGCTGGGTTGATGTTGCAGGAGATAAAACTAACTGGATTATTGATTTCGTGAGCTACTCCGGCCACGAGTTGGCCCAAACTGACCATTTTTTCATTCTGCACCAGTTGAGTTTGGGTGCGTTGGAGTTCGCTCAAAGCTTTTTCGAGTTGTTGAGCTTTCTGTCTTTCTTGCTGGGTAATGGCTTGCAAAGCCGCCTCGGCCTGCTTGCGATCGCTAATATCTTCCACCACTTTGATAAAATACTCCGGTACACCCTGAGCGTCTCGTACCAGAGATACTGTAGAGTTGACCCATTGTACGTGACCTTGTTTGTGAATGTAGCGTTTCTCTATCGAGTAGGTTTGCCTCTGACCTGCCAACGTCTGACGCTGGTATTCTACAGACATATCTCGATCGTCAGAGTGAACAATGTCTCGACACTTCTGTGCTAGCATTTCTGACTCGGTATATCCCAACAAGTCACAGTAGCGTTGATTGATCTGAAGAAACCGATCCGATAGGGATACTTGAGCAATACCTACAGCGGCTTGCTCAAAGATGGCTCGGAAGAGTTTCTCACTGTCTTGCAAGGCTGCTTCTGCCTGCTTGAGTTCCGTAATATCAGTTTGAACGCCGATGTAGTGAGTCAGATGTCCGGCGGCGTCCCGCACTGGCGAGATCGAAAATTCATTCCAGAAGAGAGTACCGTCTTGGCGGTAGTTTCGTAAGATTACATGACAAGCTCTGTGTTCAGCGAGCGCCGTCCGCAATTCTTGGAGGCTAGGTTGCTCGGTTTCATGGCCCTGTAAAAAGCGGCAGTTTTGACCGATCACCTCAGATGCCGAGTAACCAGTGATTTTTTCAAACCCTGGATTAACGTAGATGACTGGGTTATCGGGTTGGGTGGGATCGGTAATGACAATGCCGTTGCTAGATGCTGCGATCGCTCGTTCTAAGAGTCGCAGCCGTTCCTCTGCGCGGCGGCGATCGCTGATGTCGAGGGTTACTCCATCTACCACTACCTCTCCATTATCCAGGTGGGAACATCTCACGCTAGCTCTTAACCACTTCACCTCACCGGATTGAGTAATAATTCGGTATTCATAACTATTTGGCTCAAGGAACTCAATTGAATTTCTAAAAGCGCGATCGAAATCTGCTCGATCTTCGGGGTGAATCATTTGAAAATAGCGCTGTGGCTCAGCTATCAGTTCATCTGGAGCAAAGCCACTAATTTCCCGCTCTCCCTCACTCATATAAATGAAGGAAATCTGTCCATCGCTATGAACTAAGCTGCGATAAACTGCACCGGGAATATTCGCTGCTATTACCGCTAACTGTTGTTGGCTCTCGCGCAAGGCTGACTCAGAGCGCTTGCGACCAATGAGGGAACTCAACTGCGTAGCCAGAGCGTTTACTAGCTCGATTAATGCTCGATCCGGTTCGCTTGGCTCTTTTTTAAAGAAAATTAAAACCGCTAGTACTTTGTTATTGAAGAGGATGGGAACACCAAAGCAGGCTTTTAACCCAACCGCTTTGGCAACCTCGGCACGGCGAAAAATTTGCTCAGACTCAACAGATACATCTGTTAACCAGTAGACTTGCTTGTCCAGGCAAATTTGCCGAGGTAAGGTTCTGTAGGTAGTAAATGTAAATGTCTCGCTCTGACGCCTGAATTCCTCAAAACGTCGATCGCTAACATACCAACCTTTGCCGTATTCAAAACTTGTGGCATCCTCGTTGGGAATCCAGAATTCGCCGAAATCCCAACCAATTTTTTCACACACTTGACACAGAGTCGCTTCCAGAGCTGAGTGAAAGTCAGACGCTTCGTGAATCGCTTTCGTCATAGTTAGCAAAAGTTGCAGCTGAGCGTTTTGCTCACTCAGTTGCTTTTGCTGCTTGATGAGCTGTTGTTTTTGCTGGCAAAGCATCAACTGATGCTTTATTCTCACTAAAATTTCTTGAATTTCAAAAGGTTTTGTGATATAGTCAACTCCGCCAACTTCAAATGCTTTGACTTTATCCCATCCTTCACCCAAAGCGCTAATAAAAATCACCGGAATATCTGCTGTATCGGGAGAAGCCTGCAAAACTTTACAGACTTCATAGCCTTTCATATCGGGCAGATTAATATCCAGCAAAATCAAATCAGGTTTCGCTACTTGTACGGCTTTTAAAGCCAGTAACCCTTTAATTGCCGTTCTGACTTTATACCCGGCCTCACCTAGGAGCGCGTGCAAAAGACGCAGGTTATCGGGGCGATCGTCAACCAATAGAATGTCTGCTAAGGCTGGGGGTGTTGAATTAATAGTCATCAGAACAAGCTTGGATTAAATCAACGATTGAGTCAAGGCGAAACTGATTGGCTAAATCTGCTAAGGCTAACTTGAGATTGGCCTGAGAATCGGGAATTTGCTCGATCAGGGTGAGAATTTGCTCGCTATCACCGCTCACTGCTGCCCGATGTAGTTGGCACAGCCAAGCAGAAGGCATTATCAAAAGAGCCTCAGGAGCCAGAACATGATAACTTTCTGCCAATTGGGGTGAATTGGGTTGGAGTGGGTCTTCATATATATAGCGTAGCCCAAGGTATTGGGCGATCTTTTCCAGAAGCACTGACTCCTCAAAAGGCTTAGGCAAAAAGTCGTCACATCCTGCCGACAGAACTATCGCTCGTTCTTCATCAAAGGCGCTAGCCGTTATGGCCAGGATCGTTGTAGGCCAATCTTTCTGATGAGCTTTAATATGTCTGCTAGCGTCATAGCCATCCATCACGGGCATCCGCATATCCATGATAATTAGATGCGGCTGCCATTGCTGCCAAAGAGCAATTGCTTCCAAACCATTTTGAGCCTCAAGTACCTCGAATCCCAGAGGTTTTAATAGCTCAACGAGCAGTTGACGATTCTGCCAGCGATCCTCCACAATCAAAATCCGATAGGAGGGTTGGCCGGGGGCTAACCCGATGGCTCGCTTACTTAACGACGGGTACTTGGTATCCTCTAGTGAAGCTAGGGTGGCCAGAATATCAAAAGCCACCGTTGTGCCCTGGCCCCAGGTACTGTTAACTGTCAATTGCCCCCCCAGTAACTCGACGAATCGATAGCTAATAGCTAAACCCAGACCCGTTCCTTCTTGAGTTCTGCGACCAGTTTCGGTTTGGACAAACGCATCAAATAAGGTCTCAAGTTCACTGGGAGCAATACCTGGGCCAGTATCTTCGACTTGAAAGATAAGTTTTATTTGTTGGGGGTTGGGGGTTGGAGGTTGGGAGTTCCTACTGACTCGAAAACTAACACCACCAGTTTCAGTGAATTTGATGGCGTTGCTCAGGATATTAATCAAAACTTGTCGTAATTTACCCTCATCTGTTTGCACGTATTGAGGAACATCGGGCGTTATTTTAAAGCTCAACTGTAAGCCCTTAGAGCGAGCTTTGAGTTGTAACATCTCTTCGAGGCTATTGAGTAAGCGATACAAGTCAAAAGTCTTGGGATAGAGTGTTACTTTCCCAGACTCAATTTTGGACATTTCCAAAACATCATTAACCAGTTCTAGTAAATGCTCACCACTGCGCATGATAATTTCTAGGTGTTGTTGCTGAGATGAAGTGAGGTTGGCATCTCGGCTGAGTAATTGAGTAAAACCTAGAATGGCGTTGAGGGGAGTACGCAGTTCGTGGGTCATATTGGCTAAAAACTGGCTTTTTGCCTGATTAGCAGATTCAGCATAGTGTTTTTGTGCTTCTAGTGCTAAATTTTGCGCTCTGAGTGCATCCGCCTGCTTGCGCTCAGTGATATCCTGTCCCACAGACTGGAACTCAATAATGGCTCCTTTCTGGTCAAAAATTGCCCGATCCGTCCACTGCTGCCAGTACATCTCCTGATTCAGTAAAACCCGATGGTCATAGGTGATGGTGGGGCGATCGGGAGTGAGGGTCAGCAGAGATTTAATGATGGTAGTGACTTGTTGGCGATCTTCTTCAGGAATAATATAGAGAAACTTCTGTCCGATTAATTCATCACGATTTTTTTGAAAAAAACGACAGTAAGCTTGGTTGACAAAAGTTAGAGTAGTGTCTGGTAAGTAGCGGCAGATCAGTTCGGTTTGGTCTTCAACGATAGCGCGATACAATTCCTCACTTTTTCTCAATGCCTTCTCAGCTTGAAGGCGATCGCGAATTTCTTGTTGCAATGTCTGGTTGGCTACTTCTAGCTGCGCTGGAGAAGGTAAGGTTAAGGCTTTGGGTAGTAAAGGCACTAAGGCTGCGGCTGTATATAAGGAGACGGCAGCGGTCATCACTTTAATAGCACCAGAGATCCAATAGGTGGGATGCCAAAGTGTCCAGATTTCCATTAAGTGGGTAGTGCCGCAGGCAATGATGAAAGCACTAAATAACTGGAAAATCCAGTTGAATGGTACATCTCGTCTCTTTTGGACGAAATAAAGCAGCATTATGGGAATTGAGTAATAAGCCAGGGCAATCAAAGCATCGGATAGGATATGCAACCCCACTAATTCTGGCTTCCAGAGGTAGCAGTGTCCGTGAGGAATAAAAACGGATGTCATTACCATAAAATTGTTGCAATACCTCAAACTTTGGGAATCGATAATTTTTGCGTGTATGGTATGGGGCGTAGGGAAAATTATCGAGATCCTAAATCCCCCATGCCGCACTCTACACCCTCTCTAGGCTTACACCCTGCCTACTTTTAAGTAGCTTGTCACCCCGTCAGCTACGTCCCTCAGAACGCCAATCCTGTGTCATAGGGTTATCTCATATGATCTGTGCAATATCCCCTGATGTAGTGCAGGTTCTGGTTCTACGTCCTGACTGCTATAGTTTTCCCTGTGGCTGGATAAGACTAACTCATAACTTTAGTTCCTAACAGCTGAAGGAACAATCTGAAGCGTATTTTAGCCGATAGGGGAATGGAGTGTCTCTGACAATCGTAGAAAGGTTTTATAAGCAGTTCTGCAAAGCAGACTGGGTGTAGGGTCTGGGGTATGGAGTGTGGAGTGTGGAGTGTGGGGTTTGGGAAAAATTGTAGCACTCTGGTAAACTAAGGGAGCAACCTAGCTGAAAAGCCACTTCCTGTCAACAAGACGTGATGCAGCTCAGCAACTAACTTGCTCCCTTAGTGTTGAATCGATTACCAGCCTTTTTCAGCTTGTTCTAAAACATAAGCGGCGACATCTTCAATTTGCGCGGAAGTCAAACGTCCTCCAAAAGCAGGCATGGCATTTTTGCCCTTGGTTACCTGGGTGATAATGGCCTCAGCTGATTTCATCCCATTCTGTTCCAGGGCATCTTTCTTTAAGGTCTTATTTGCCATAACCACGTTGTTGCCGCCCATGTGACAAGCAGCACAGTTGGCACTAAAGACCTTGGCACCGTTGGCTGCATCACCTGCTAGAGCTGGGCGACCCAGGGCCAAACCGAACCAGGCGATCGCTAATAAAACGATTGACAGAATTTTTTTCAATTGAGTTCTCCTCTTCTCAAAACAGACAGTAAGCAGTATTACTGCAAGTGATTTACGCTTCTCCAGGCACCCACCCCTTTCGGGTAGGGAGCTGGCTTCCTGGTATCGCTACCAGGTGTTCCTGCTTTATTGGCCGTGTCTGGGAAATAGTAACAAATGTTATTATCCCCCCCAACAACTATACCTCCACTGGTAGCACGTTAAAAAGAGGGAGGGGGAGTGAGAGAAATTTTGAGCCCTTGCTTGTGAGTGACAGCTTATAGGGTCTCTAGCAAAGGTTTGATTTTTGCAGCTGAGACTTCCCTGTTCCGCTTTCCAGACTTCTTACAGAAGCCTATTGGTATGCAGGTTGCCCTATCTGCCGAGCGCTATTTTGCTTCAACCTCTGAGGCCAAGTATAGTAGGTATGGTGCTTTAGGCTGGCCTAAAATACCCTACATATACTACATATACAGGCTTGGCGTAACTCCTCTGGCTGAAATACCTACTACTCTTCAGCTTAGCTTTTCTATTTTTTGTCGCCCAATTTACTAATTTTAAATTTGGTTAACCTTTTAAGAATTAATTAATTAAATTAAAGTTAATCTTTTCAAGATCAAGAAAATTTTAGATTTACTATTGAAACCAGATCTAAAAGGGTTGGCAACAAATTCTGCCATTTGCCGGAAACCTAGGGTTCAACAAGAGATTAAACCCAGTTGTAAAGTGCAAGGGGTGCATAGATCGATAATTAATGAAGTGTTAGATGTTACATTTTAGGCAAGTACTTCTAAAGTAATGGTTAAGCCCCAACCCCTAGTTCCAAGAATTGCCCTTCTCTAAAGATATAACATCTGACCTCAACATGTTGATAATTCATGGCTATCGATCGCGCAGTTAATAGACCTACCAGCATGGGGCTAGTAGCTGGAAATTAGAGGATGAGAGTAATATGGATGCCAAAGAATTTCTGACCCACTGGGAAAAGCTTATTGTTGAAACCAACTGCAATGGATTCGAGGGAATTAGGGAAAACCGAGATAAGAAAAACGGAGCAATAGATTTGCAAGTGCTAGCCAAAAACTCAGCTAGTGAAATCCATTATCGAAAAATTATCAAGGAATTGTCTGACTTCAAGTTTGCTTTAGATCAAGCGGCGATTGTAGCCATTACAGATCAGCATGGCATTATCCGCTACGTTAACGACAAATTTTGCGAACTCTCTAAATATAGCAGAGAGGAACTGATCGGCCAAAATCACCGTATCATTAAATCAGGTTATCATCCCCCAGAATTCTTTCAAAAGTTTTGGGAGACGATTAAAGCTGGCCAAGTTTGGAAAGGTGAAATTAAAAATAAAGCTAAAGATGGCACTTATTATTGGGTAGATACCACCGTAGTGCCATTTTTGGATGAAACAGGTAAGCCATACCAATATTTATCTATCCGATTTGATATCACCGAACGCAAGCAAGCCGAGGAGGCATTACGGCAATCGGAACTCATTTTTCGACAACAGGCGAGAGAGCTTGAACTGGCTTTGGTTAAGCTCAAACACACTCAAAGCCAACTGGTTCAGAGTGAAAAAATGTCTACAGTAGGGCAGTTGATTGCTGGGATAGCCCATGAAATTAATAATCCCGTCAACTTCATCTACGGTAATCTGCACCATGCCAGTGAATACAGCGATCTCCTGATTGAGCTACTGCATCTCTATCAGCGGCACTATCCTGCCTCAGTACCGGAGATTCAAAAACTAGTTGAAGACCACGATCTGGAGTTTCTGCTCAAAGACTTGCCGAAATGTTTGGATTCGATGCAGTTAGGAGCAAACCGCATCCGCGAGATCGTGCTGTCCTTGCGCAACTTCTCTCGTTTGGATGAGCCGAATATGAAGCCAGTGAATATTCACGAAGGGCTTGACAGCACCTTACTAATTCTACAAAACCGGCTCAAAGGAAAACCAGGTCATCCGGAAATTACCCTGATCAAAGAATACGGTGACTTGCCCCCAGTAACTTGTTATGGCAGCCAGCTCAATCAGGTATTTATGAATATTATCTGCAATGCAATTGACGCCTTAGAAAATCAACCAGCACCGCGAGAGATTGCAATTCGGACTTCAGTGAGAAATGGAGGAGTAGAAAATGGGGAAAGGGAGAAGCAGGAAAATCCTCAATTTGCCGTGATTTCAATTGCTAACAGCGGCCCTGCTATTCCCGAGGAAATTCAGCAACATTTATTTGACCCTTTCTTTACCACCAAAGCCATGGGCAAGGGAACGGGTTTGGGGTTGTCAATTGCCTACCATATTGTGGTTGAAAAACACCAAGGTCAGTTGAAGTGTATTTCCCAGCTAGGAGCAGGAGTTGAGTTTGCGATCGCAATTCCCCTCTCCCCATGTCCCTGAAGCAATCAAGCCGATTTAATTTGAGCTTCCTCTTCAGGTAAAGTGAGGATTTCCACACCCTCAGTAGTGACAGCTACGGTATGCTCAAATTGGGCAGAGAGTTTGCGGTCTTTAGTAAGAGCAGTCCACTTATCGGCCAAAATCTCAACTTCCCAGGTGCCTTCGTTAATCATCGGCTCAATTGTGAACACCATACCAGGACGGAGACGCTTACCCTTGCCTCTGGTGCCATAATGAGGGATTTGAGGTGCCGTATGAAAAATCCGGTTGACACCGTGCCCCACAAAGTCTCTTACAACAGAAAAGCCATTACCTTCAGCGTACTCCTGAATGGCGGCTCCAATATCTCCAATACGTCCCCCTGGCTTGACGGCAGCAATACCCCGCATCATACATTCATAGGTCACTTCCACTAGCTTTTTAGCCGTTGGGGAGGGAGTCCCTACGAAGAAGGTTTTGGAGGTATCACCGTGATAGCCTTCCAGAATTGGCGTCACATCAATATTGATAATGTCACCCTCCCGCAGAATCTGCTTAGGGTTAGGGATACCGTGACAGACCACCTCATTAACACTAGTACAGATCGATTTGGGAAAGTCGTGGTAGCCTAGAGGAGCGCTGATAGCTCCATGGGCTTTAGTCCATTTCTCGGCTTCATCATTGAGTTCCTGGGTGCTTACCCCCGGCTTGACCATAGGTTTGAGATGGTCGAGTAGTTTTGCTGCTAAGCGTCCAGCCTGACGCATTTTGGCTATTTCTCTGCTGGATAACAGAACAATCGTTTCAGGTGCCATCCGTATTTAGGTATTGATTTCTCTAAGGTGTGAGGAGATTAATCCATTTATTCACTTTACTGCGCTATCGTAAACTTGGGTAAATCGCAGCGCTAAGTCAGAACCCCTAGTATAGCAGGGGTTCTCAAGTCTGGAATTTCTCCCCGCTCTGGAAACGTCTGTACAACTTTGGTTAGCCTGATATCCTTTCTTTACAATCTCTTCATTAAATCTTCATCCCAGCATTAAGTAATCTCCTGATGAATCAGCAGGAATTGCGTAAAATAATATATGAGTGCTTATCATAATTGAACCTACATTTCGCATCTATCACTGTCACAATCGGTTTTAACGAATTGAAAATTGGAAAGGCTCAATTGGAAATTAGCACTTAAATATTAAACCCTTTAAAAGAAAAGAGTAAGCTAAAAATTAGATTCCTATTCTGCACCTTCCTAGGAATAGAATTATTTTTGAATCTTGCACGAAGATAAAGATTTTGTTTAAACACTATTTCTTAGGAATAGATAAATAACAATCAAAAATAACTGCCTGGTGTGAAAATGTGTCATGACAGAACTAGCCCTAATCCGCAGACCGATCGTTCAACCTACTGACATCTTGACTCAGTTGCAAACTGGGCAACTGCTCCGAGTCAATGGCGATCGCGGCAATGCAATTATTATCTGCCACCGCCACCATGCTGAATTAGCTGGACCAGGTGCTGTTGTCGGTGGCCCTTTTGACTTAGATTGCAACCGAGTAATTCCTATTGGCAATATTTCTCTGGTGTATCCAGAATCTAGACGCGATCGCCAAAAAGGATATGTATTACGGCAGCGATGGATTTTATTTACTCAACATGCCATGCAGAGCTACGTGCCACTCCAGCGAGCTAAAACCATGTTGATTTTGTTGCATAAATACTTCGATTCAGAAGTCATTGACCAACTGCCAGATGAAGTTATTGCTCAGTTGGTGGGAGTTTTGCCCAAAACTGTTGAGATGCTGCGTCAATCCTGGCAGCCTCAGGTGTCAAGTATACTTAAAGAGGCAGAACAATTGGTTGCTAATGGGTGATGTTTTG
>DNXU01000276.1:17193-18699 GCA_003505715.1 Cyanobacteria bacterium UBA8803
TTGTTGGTTGTTGGTTGTTGGTTTTGGTTGGGGGGTGTTGGTTGGGGAAATTATCAGTTGTCTTTAAGAGTGCTTTCTCAAAAATGTTTTTGTAACTTGGGGGTGTAGCCATAGTTCAGGGTAATTAACCATAATGAACTATGGCTGGATGGCAGTGGACTATCTCTGCAAGATCTGTAAGTCGCTAAGATCTAAATCAACTTGACAGCCTTTAGACCGAAAAACACTGCTAGACCGACGCCCGCAGCACCACCGAGGATTAAAAAGTAAGCGATGACTCCAGATCCAGACATTTAACTTTCTCCACAAAAACTCTTATTAATCCATTGAATCATTTTGTGGCGTAGAATACACCCCATGGTTGCTTGGGAAAAAGGGTTTTGGTCATGAAGTCTGTGATTCGGGTAAATGTAGTGCCGCAGTCTTATGAGATTGCGATCGCATCGGGAAGCTTGGACGATCTAGGCGTCTGGATGAGTCGGCTGAAATTGGGGCAGAAAGTTTTGGTCGTGTCAAATCCAGCCATTTTTCGCCGATATGGAGAGAGAGTGCTATCGGGGTTGAAGCTAGTAGGGTATGAAGTGTCTAGCTGCACCCTGCCCGCAGGCGAACGCTACAAAACTCTCAACTCAGTTCAAAAAATCTACGATGCCGCGCTGCAACACCACCTAGAGCGTTCCTCTACGATGGTTGCCTTGGGGGGTGGAGTTATTGGCGATATGACTGGTTTTGCTGCTGCTACCTGGTTGCGGGGGATTAACGTAGTACAGATACCGACATCGCTGTTAGCAATGGTGGATGCTGCCATTGGTGGCAAGACGGGCGTTAATCATCCCCAAGGCAAAAACCTCATTGGTGCATTTCATCAACCGCGCTTTGTATTAATAGACCCCCAGGTATTAAAGACATTACCACCGCGAGAATTTCGGGCTGGGATGGCTGAGGTGATCAAGTACGGTATTATCTGGGATGCTCAGCTGTTTGCCAAACTTGAGGAATCTGTGCGTCTCGACCAGCAGCGTTACTTGAAGGAGGAGTTGTTATCCCTGATCCTGAGTTCTTCCTGTCAAGCCAAAGCCGATGTCGTCAGCGAGGATGAGAAGGAAGCGGGGTTAAGAGCCATTCTGAACTACGGGCACACGATCGGTCATGCCGTGGAAAGCTTGACCGGATACAAGTTAGTCAATCACGGAGAAGCCGTGGCAATTGGAATGGTAGCAGCAGGTCAAATTGCGGTACAACTCCAGATGTGGCAGCCTGCTGAGGCTGAACGTCAAAATGCGTTAATTGAGAAAGCCGGATTACCCAGCCAGTTACCAGCAGGACTGGATATTGACGCGATTATCGATACCTTGCAAACGGATAAAAAGGTAAAAGATGGTAAGGTACGATTCGTCCTCCCTACTCGAATTGGCACGGTTCGGGTAACGGATCAGGTTCCCGCTGATGTGATTCGGCAGGTACTGGGGCAAATGCAGGCATTTTAATTGGTAATTGGTAATTGGT
>DNXU01000276.1:18876-21082 GCA_003505715.1 Cyanobacteria bacterium UBA8803
CACCCATTACCCATCACCCATTAGTTATATTCTACGGTGCTTTGGCGTTAACCTTGCCATTCCATATCGTGGTGAGTATTTCTACTTATTGAGACATTGCCAAAAAATTTTGGGGAGCTTAGACTCATGGAATAAACTAAGACCAAACTGATGAGACCCATTGAGATGATCGCGCCTTCGATGGCACTAAAGCAAGTTCTGACCTTACTGAATAAAGTTGGCGTTCGTGGCTATAGCATTCTGCGCAATGTGATTAGCAAAGGCGATCGCATAAAAGTAACCAAAGAAGAGGAATTAGGTATCCTGGCTCTCCCGGATCTGTGGTGATAAGTAAATATAATGGCTGGTAATTGGTCAGCAATTTGGAGCCGATTACCTATCACCCATCACCATGTAACATAAGATACATTTTACCCCAGATACTCAGGAGACCCATCTTTGCTTGCCTTCTACCTGCGTTCGACTGAACTCACGCCGAAGTCTGACTTCTGCCTTTTACCTTTTTGCACTAGCATTTCAAATTATCGTTTATGCCATTGACTCGCATTATTGAAGGTGTGAATCAGTTCCACGACAGTTACTTTGCAAATCATCGGGAACTGTTTGAAGAACTCTCGCAAGGACAATCTCCGGATGTTTTGTTTATTACTTGTTCAGACTCTAGGATCGATCCTTGCTTGATTACTCAGTCTCCACCGGGTCGATTGTTTGTTATGCGTAATGTTGGCAATATCATTCCTACTTATGGAGCTGCCAGCATTACAGAAGCCGCTGCTATTGAATATGCAGTTCAAGCACTGGGAGTGAAAGAGATCATTGTTTGTGGACATTCCCACTGCGGTGCAATGCGTGGGCTGTTACAGGTTGGGAGCCTTTCAGAAACGATGCCCATGGTCTATAGTTGGCTGCGCACGCATGGCGAAGCCACACGTCGCCTGGTGATCGATAACTACCCCAATGAAACGGCAGATCGCTTACTAAAAATTGCGATTGAGCAGAATATCCTGACGCAAATTGAGAACTTAGAGACTTATCCAGTCGTGCGTTCTCGGCTGCACGCAGGAACGCTCAATCTCCATGCCTGGATGTATGAAATTGAAACCGGAAGTGTGTCCGTTTTTGATGCAGCACAACGAAAGTTCGCCCTTTTGGAGCAGCACTCATTTCCGGTTCCAGATCCGCTAATTGTTACCAGCTAAGGGGAAAAGCAAGATCGCTAATCAAAGATTTTGGATTAAAGATTGTAGCAGGGCTTATTTCTGGGCACACTTAGGCACTTTTTTTCTCTGCCAAGCATCTAAGAGATCTTGTTAGAGAATTAGTGACAGATGACCATGAAACACTTTCTTGCTACAGTGGCAGCGATCGCTCTAGGCACCGTATCTACAGTTGCGGTGCCGCCGGATATAGTACAAGCTCAACATCCTTGCCAGCGCGGTAAATTTGTGCCGCCTTCAAGCCAAAGTCGAGCCTATCGCAATCAGCGAGTAGGCTTTTCCTTTCAACTACCTGCCAATTATAGAGCTATGGCTATGCCGGGGGGTGGAATCGAGGTGGTTGACCCCGATACTTTTGAGTGGATACAGTGCATCATGAGACATCGCGAGGCGACTGAACTTGATGTATCACCAGCTGCTGTCTACTTTCAGCCTGTCAATCCTGGTAGAGAAAACTTAGAAACCCTCATTAGACGCCAATACCCGTGGATAGACGCTGCTTTTAACCCAACCACAGTTGCCAAGCAGTCAGGTCTGAGAGCATCCTACAACGAGAATCTTTCTGGAAAAGCGATCGAGGATGTTTATTTCCTCACTCCCAATCGCAAATACCTAATTCGGATCACAGGCCCTGCACAAGGACAAGTTCTAAATTTAGTTCTTTCTACCTTTACCCTGAACTGATTTGCGGGTTTAGCGACCAATATTTGGTGTAGGGGCAGGTTTAGCGACCAATATTTTGAGCTTCACAGATATACCTTAATTCAAAACCCGCCCTTCGGCAGGTTTTATTAGAGTTAATCAACCGATCACTCCCCATTTGTTGGAATCATCATGACCTGACAATAGGCGATCGCATTTACCAATCTGATCGCGAGGAGCAGGGTGAAGCATTCAGATTTAAGTATTGAGGTTTTTCTTTACGATCCTATCGTCCGAATGCTTCACCCCTACAAAATTGGTAGGTAATTGATTTATTGTGCCCCTTG
>DNXU01000276.1:21159-22781 GCA_003505715.1 Cyanobacteria bacterium UBA8803
ATCCCTCATCCCTCATCCTTAAGCAACAATAGACTGCCCAATTGTATGCACTTTGATCAAACTGGTGGTGCCTGACGTACCGATAGGGACACCTGAGGTAATTACTACTTTGTCACCGTACTCGGCTAACTCCATCTCAACAGCTGCATTCACGATATTGGTTAACATCTCTTCCGCGCTGCGTACAGGTGGAATCAGATAGGGTTGTACTCCCCAAGAGATTGCCAACTGATGATAGGTACTCTCTTCAGGTGTAAAAGCAATAATTGGTGTTTTGGGGCGATATTTCGATACTAGCCTTGCTGCGCCTCCTGAGGAGGTGTTGCACATAATGCCTCTTGCGCCTAACTTACTAGCAATGCGGCACGCTGCCTCTGCGACTGATTCAGTAATACTGATGCTACAGGTTGCGCAGGAGTTGGATTGATGGAACCTCTCTTCTAAAGCTTGTTCTGTCCGGAAGGCAATATTATGCATCATCTCCACAGCCGCGATGGGATATTGCCCAACCGCAGTTTCCCCTGATAGCATCACCGCATCCGTGCCATCTAAAATCGAGTTAGCGACATCGGTTGCTTCAGCGCGAGTGGGATCTGGAGCACCGATCATGGACTCTAGCATCTGGGTAGCCGTAATCACTGGTTTACCCGCCTCATTGCAGCGGCGAATAATATGTTTTTGAATTAGGGGAACTTCATTTAAGGGTGTCTCCACGCCGAGATCACCTCGAGCAATCATGATGCCGTCCGCGATGTTGAGAATTGCGTCAAAGCTTTCGACGGCTTCCCGTTTTTCAATCTTGGCAATAACGCGAGTTTTTGCCCCTGCGGCTTCAATCATTCGCTTGACAGGTTCTAAGTCTTGAGGCGATCGCACGAAGGATACGGCAACCCAATCTACACCCGCTTGGAGACCAAAGCGCAAGTCCATCAGGTCTTTTTCCGTGACTGAGGTGACTGGCAGGTAAGTTTCTGGTAGGTTCACTCCTTTGTGGGAGGAGAGGATTCCGCCAATTTTCACCAAGGCTCTGATACTGTCGGCATCGCGTCCAGTTACAATCAGTTTCACCCGACCATCGTTGATGGAAATGGATTCACCGACGCGCACCATGGCAAACAGAGTCGGAATTGGTAAAGGGATCTCATGGCTAGTACTGCCTTCTTCTTGTAAGACAAAGGAGATCTCCTCACCTGCCTTTACCTCAATTCCTTCCGGCGGCAGAGTTCCCAGCCTAATTTTAGGGCCGCAGAGGTCTTGCAGGAGCGCTAAGGGTTTGTTATGTTGCTTACCAATCTGCCGGAGGTGTTGAATCGTTTGACCGTGGAATTCATGGGAACCGTGAGAAAAGTTCAAGCGGGCAACGTCCATCCCCGCTTCCACCAATGCATCCAAGCGTTCCGGTGACGCTGTGGCAGGCCCAATGGTACAGATGATTTTGGTTCGGCGCATAGGGTATTGTGGCATGGCTGCATTAGAACAGATGTTCTCTCCACGTATTTGATTTTTGGTTGGTCTACACAACCCTACGAAGCCAACGCCAGCCCAACAGGATAATTTTCCTGAGTAGATCGACTTAGGGAATGGGGAATGGGGAATGGGGAATGGGTTTACCCTGAGCATAG
>DNXU01000276.1:22892-23055 GCA_003505715.1 Cyanobacteria bacterium UBA8803
ACCGACCAGAACCCTTGATTTTCTTAGTTCCTATCACCTATCACCTACACAAATGTTGAATGTTAAGAAAACGTCATAAAAATAGCCCAAAATTATGATAAAAAATCTGGAGTTTATCGAGTAATTAATTTTATAAATTTTCGGTAATTGGTAATTGGTAATT
>DNXU01000396.1:0-2829 GCA_003505715.1 Cyanobacteria bacterium UBA8803
CCATACCCCATACCCCATTCCCCTATTACGCGATCGCACTTCGGTTTCTAAAACTATCCAATTATTCAGCAGCAGCACCTATAAAAATTTGATTTACGCTACCATTTTCAAATGAGAATATTAGACCTCCATAAATTGAACCAGCCACGAAAGATTCATAGGGAATAGACATTCCTCGATCTTCCTCCTCCTTGTAAGCTTGCATTACCTTAGTGTAAGAGTCCACAATGCCAATCCCACGCCGAGTTTTAAGTTGGGAAGGTGACATTAGCGTGATTGAAACAACTGCCTGTCGTTCTTCTGGTGTTTCTGAAGCCATATTTAAAGTAATCCCTTGTTGAGGATAGTACCAGTCTTGATGATAAAGCCCGTCTGCTCCCCACAGTCTAATCTCACCTCTAGTTTCTGGATTTCCCAAGAGTTCAAAGACCTGTGCTGCTGTCAAACCGATTTTTAATTCTCCAAAGCCTTCCAATTTCATCAACTCAAAAGGATCGGTAGCTTCAGAATTGAAATCTGAAGTTTCACTTAACTGCTTACCAGCAAACCAACTATTTGGAGTATCACGCACATTTAAAATATTTTCAGTTGAGTTCGTTACTTGACCAACCATTTCGGCTTGAGCCAGTAGGATTAAAGCCGCTATAGAAACCGTACTTGTTACAAAAAAAATGGTTAGATTTTTTTTCATAGGAATAACTAGTTAAAAAGCAAGCAGGGTGTGGGATGTGGGGGGTAGGGTGTCGCGAAGATTGAGCCAAGCTACCTGACTGTTCGCAGAAACAAATGCACTACGACAATAAGTTAGGCATCTACCCGACTAGGAAATTTATCGGAGGCGTTATACGTTTTTGGATTCAGGAATATCACAAGGAGGACCTTGCGCTCACCGTGTTTTCTAATGTTAACCAGGATAATGCTACGTAGTGCATCTGAGTCTACATGAAGACATCAGCGGAACCATAACGGTTGATTATGGCAGCTTTCATCGGACTCTGACTCAACGAACGAAAGTTAATTGATAGTCTTTCGCTCCAAATCCTTCACAGCCGGTCCGTGAATCACTTCTCCATCACAGGTAAAACGAGAGCCGTGACAGGCACAGTCCCAACTCTTCTCGGCACTGTTCCAGTTCACGATACAAGCTAGATGGATACACACAGCAGAAACGGCGTGAACGGTTCCTTGGAAGTAACACGATGTTGAGCAGGGATTTCCACATCAGTTGGAGCATGAGTTCACATCCTACAGAGTTCGTGAGTTTTGTCAGTCACCCAGGATGACCGCTAAAAGGCAGGCAAGAAATCTGAGGAGTTGTACAATTACCTTTGTGAAAAGTCTCTCCTTCTGAGCATCAGCCTCAACCAACCACTGAACTGCCCGAATCTGAAAGGCGATCGCACAAGCGAGAAGAGCTACATCAGATCGCGTTTTCATTCACAAGAGAAAAAGCCGCACCCCTTAATTTAGAGATGCGGCAGACATTAAAGCCGACGACTTCTACTTTTCTTTAGCTTGCTGACGTAAAAGCCAGACACAGAAAGTCAAGATTAGCAGCCATGTCGTTGGTGGATCGCCAGTCGGAAGTCCTGAAAGTGGTTCAGGTAGATTTGTAGTTCCAGGTTGGCTGGTGGAAATTGTAGATTGTGCTTGAGACATTGGATTGTTGCTCCTTAGCTTTCGATATCCCTATGAAACTGGAGATTCCTTTGTCTAAAAGCTGCACTTTCAGCTCACCTTTGCCACTACTTTTGAAACTGAGCCAAAATTGAGCCAACACAAAGTCAGTTCAGGACTTACGCAACTACGTCATATATAGTGGCAATGGTGCGTTAGCATAGCGTAACGCTCCCTACTAATAGAGGTTGTGCGTAAGTCCTAAGTTATGAGGATAAACGGGAGAGAGCATCTTAGTTGCAACGCTACTGGACAGAGGAATCCGGAGTACTGCAACTTGTGTTAGTAAGTATTGGTGTATTCCTGTAAAAGTGAGATGCACTTCATGGCGGCTACTCTCAGAGCATCCAAACAAGGGCTAGAAATTGTTGATGACAAAAGAAAAAAGAAAGGGTGGACAAAACATTCTCCTAAGTGGAGTCAGCCCGAAAAGACCGATATCATCATCCCAATAGCAAGTTTGAAGCGGTTTTGGAGAAGAATTCCGATTGAGCGAGATGCCTTTGTTGAAATTTGTCAGAGGATAGGAGTGAATAACTGGGAAGAGATTGTTGATAATAATCTAGCGCTAGAGGTAGATTCCAGACCAGAATTTTTTGCTTATGACTCTTCTTGGGTAGGTAGAGAGAAACTCGTTGCGGAACTAACTGATAAACTTCGCGGTTCCTGTCGCTTATTGCTTATTCTGGGGCTGACTGGAATTGGTAAAACCGCTCTGGCGGAGAAATTAGCGGTAGAACTGCAAGAGTGGTTTGGGGGAGACTGGAAACAGAAGTTGCGACGAGCAAATTTTGATTACGAGGACAAAGCAAATGATTTTGCTAGTGTCGCTGCTAGATGGTTAGAAGAGTGGGGGGAGAGACTTTCAACAGAGGATAGAAAGCCAGAAAAATTGTTGTATAAATTAATAAATTATCTCTGTAAAAATCAGGTTTTGATATTAATTGATTCTCTGGAAAAGCTGTTAACAGGGAATGCGGCAGATGTTTGGGGTGATTTTGCTGATGAGTGGTGGAAAAGATTTTTTTTGAATATCTTATCAGTGGAATATTGTCAAAGTCGGATAATTATTACTTCTCAGGATTTACCAGTTAAGTTAGTAGATTCTCGTTATCAAAATTTCTGGTATCGTAAAATTTTATATGGACTCAC
>DNXU01000396.1:2853-3895 GCA_003505715.1 Cyanobacteria bacterium UBA8803
TTGAAACAACGGGATTAGATGTGAGTGAAGATTCGTCGGATAAACCTTTGCTGATGCGAATTGGTAAAGCATATAAAGGTCATCCTCTTGTTTTGCGCGTGATTATTGGGGAGATTTTGAGTGAGCCTTTCAATGGCGATGTGCAGGCTTATTGGAATGATAACAGGGAAAATACACGGGAAAAAATAGAAGAGGTAGAAAAGGATTTAGCAGAAGCAGAACAAGGAAAAAAATTGGGAGATCAAGATGAATGGGAGCTACATAAACTGACGAAAGAAGTGCGAGAACAGGTGAATAAACAACGTCTACAAATCGCATTTAATCGCTTGGCGAGAGATGTGAAAGAGGCTTATATTTTGCTTTGTGCTGCTTCGGTTTATCGCGCTTCCGAAAAAGAAGAATATTGGTTGAAACATTTGGTTCATTGGTGGAAGCATTTGTCACAGGAGGAGTGTAGCAAGGAACGACAAGTTAGAGCTTTAGAAGAATTGAGTAATCGATTCTTGGTTGAAGAATCATTTAACCATAATAAGAAGCGCGTTCTTGGACAACATAATTTAATTCGCAGTGTGGCTATAGAACACCACAATCAATTATTGTCAAGGTTTAAATTTGAGATTTAGGTAGAGTTGTGAAGAATTTAAAAGAGCCTGGTAAGTTGCTGTTTGCTAGCTGGAATATTGATTTGGATGCAGTTTCAATTGAGCAACTTGACCATTATATAGCGGTNNNNGAAAACTTTCTTACGGATGAGGATGAAGAGGCGGTTGATGCGGAGAATTTAGAGAAGGTGCGGGGGTATTTGGAGGCGTTTCATCATCTTTGTAAGGTGGAAGAGTGGGAGAGATGTAGTGAAATTATAGTTACTCGCCTCGATACACCTACTAATGACGAATTGCACAGTCAATTATCCCNNGGCTACTATCGAGAACAAATCGATCTGTACAATCGAATTTTGGGCAAATTAAGCCTCTATCTAGACGTGGGTCATTTAGGAAATCTGGGAGTTGTTTATAATTCGCTAGGAAATTATGCTCAAGCT
>DNXU01000116.1:0-2033 GCA_003505715.1 Cyanobacteria bacterium UBA8803
CAAATATTATGGGTGTTTAATCGAACTTGATATTACTAGTGCTTTTGCCTTCTGGCACTAAGAAAATTTATCCAACTGTTTTAACTTCTTGAAATAGCTCTTAATTGGCACAATCATGGGAATGATGCCCGTAGGAGCCAACAGAGGGCAGGCGATCGACAGAATAACGGTAAGAATTAAAAAAGGCAGGATATCGCAGATGGTAAATAACAGGAGTGTAGATGCTAACCCTTCACTCAATTCTCTAGTCAATTCCGGCACAGGATGGTTTTCGTCAGTTGACTTGCTCGGTATTGATATAGGTGACGCAGGATGGAACTCTTGCTTTAACATAAACTTGTGACTTTTTAACACAACAGACTAACAATATTTAGCAGGTAATCTGTCCTCTACAAGAAGGCTACACAATTGGTCGAGAGATGAAATTCTTCGGGAATTAGTGGTATCCTTCTGTAAGATAAGCTTTTAGGGATGATATAACAATCAGGGAATTTACGGAAAAGCCCTTGCGCTAGAGCGGATACATCATTCATAGGAATTACTGTTGAGAATAGCAAAATCTTACTCTTAGCCTGAGCCGATTTGTTACTAATTGTGGCAGGGTGGTATTGAAAGCGCTCCTTCCCTCAACATCCAATGCAGGATTCTCCCAACTACTACCAAATTCTCAAAGTCTCCCGCTCTGCAACTCTTCAGGATATCAAAAAAGCTTACCGCCGTTTGGCTCGTCAGTACCATCCTGACTTGCATCCAGAAAATCCAGCTCTAGGAGAGCGGTTTAAAGAAATTAATCAAGCCTATCACGTACTTTCTAATCCAGTACTGCGCAGCCACTATGACCAAAAGCTTACTACCAATGGGAGCGCATCCAAAACAGCTGGGATGAACGATCGAGACTTCTATGCCCGGGCAGTCACTAGAGCGTTAGATAAAGATTATCAAGGGGCAGTTGAGGATTGCAACCAGGCGATCGCACTTAATCCTTTGTTTGTTGAAGCGTATGTCGAGCGAGGTGTAGCGCGATACAAACTCGGAGATGCCAGAGGGACACTCCAAGATTGCAATCAGGCATTGAGCATTAATCCTCAATTTGTGCAAGCTTACTATTATCAAGGAAGGGCGCGTTATCGGCTGGGATATACTCAAGCTGCCATTGAAGCTTATACTCAGGCGATCGCTCGAGACTCCGCTCATGCCAGAGCTTACTATCATCGTGGTTTAGCCCACAACGACTTGAAAGAGTATGATCGAGGGTTTGAGGATCTGCAAAAAGCGGCAGCATTATTTAGTGATCGGGGAGATAAGACGGGTTACCAACTGGTACAAGAAACCTTAAAAACGCTACACCAAGCTGGGAGGTTACGGCAAAGATTTTCCGGGATCAACCCAGTAGCTATCCTGAAGACTATTTTTGAAGATGCGATCGCAGCATTTCTATCTTTTGCCCTCAACCCGACTGGGGGACTCTTACCCAGTTTTGTCAATCTCGGACAGCAACGAGCTATATTCGCGAGCATTGTATTTGCCGGGATTTTCAATATCTGCTTTGTCTGGGGAATTTATGTAGGTTGGCGGGATTTCTTGAACATTTCTACAGTCAACCTAATAATTGTAGGTCTAGTACCCTTTGTTACCCTTGCCACTCTGAGCGCAATTCTTCGTTCCCTGGCTCATCGTCCCGGTAGTTTAGCAGGTGATATTTACCTGGCAGCTACTACACTAATGCCCTTGAGCGTTGCAGTCTNNTTAGCTAGCAGTATATCTACCCTTTTAGGCAGCCAAGTCATGAGCGTTATTACGTTATTTGCCAGCTGCTATACCATTTTGACCCTTTACAGCGGTTGCACTCAGATTGCCAATTTATCAGAAAGTACCGCAGCTTTCGTGGTTCCAGCCATGTTATTAGTTAGCGGCTGGTTTTTCTATTGGGTGTTGCAGATGATGTTGTAAGGAATGGTTATTGGTTATTGGTTATTGGTTATTGGTTATTGGTTATTGGTTATTGTTCAATATATCTGTAGGGGCGGGTTTAG
>DNXU01000116.1:2153-12886 GCA_003505715.1 Cyanobacteria bacterium UBA8803
AATATTAGTCGCTAAACCCGCCTCTACAAACTCGCCCTTGATGGGAGAGGGGGTAACGGTGGTGAAGGTAGAAGATCGATGCTACCGGACACAATATGAAGAGGCTCTATGGTTAAATAACATGCTCTGGAAAATGAACCATGAACCATTAAAGCGCACTGGAATTCAGACTCTCTGCTTCACCAAGGGTTTGCGGCAGGTGAAGACCACACTCTTGTTTAATCCCATTAAAGCGGGTGTCACGCTCGTGCTTGTCAGCAGCAGTGACAGGCCGGCTGGAATGCCAGTCGCCAACTGTGGCGTAGCCTAGTTCGCGCAGGGGATGATAAGGTAGATCGTAAGTTGTAATGTATTCCTCTACCTGTTGCGTAGTCCAGTATAGAATTGGTAGTACTTTGTAAATACCTGACTGTTGATCGACTAAGCGTAGGGTCTTGCGGTGGTCGGTCTGCTCAGCGCGAAGTCCTGCTAGCCATGCCGTTGCGTTCAGTTCCCGCAAGGCACGCTGCATAGGTTCTACTTTCCGCATCTGGTTATAGCGGTTGAGCGCTTCCACGTCATTCTGTGTCCAGAGCCTACCATACAGGGCTTCCATTCGCGCCGGACTGATCGGAGACTGGTAAACTTTCAGGTTGAGCTGTAACCGCTCGGTCAACTCTTCAGCGAATCGGTAGGTTTTGGGAGGCAGGTAACCAGTATCAATCCAAATCACGGGGATGTTAGGCACTACCCTAGTAACCAAGTGGAGCATGAGTGCTGACTGAATACCGAAGCTGGTACTCATCACTAGGCCATCCCCAAACGTGTCAGCTGCCCACTTCACGATCGCAGTCGCATCAGCATCAGCTAATTGTCGGTTTACCACTCCAAAATTCAGCTCAGACTTCTCTAATGTCGCACTTGCCACTTGATTCAACTCCTAATCCTCTACCAGTCTCTCATCCCAGTTATGAGCGTTACGCAAATAAACTACAGTAACTTGGTCGATATAGTGTATTTTAAAGCCAAATAGGACTTTATCACGGTCAATTTTGAAAAGCAAGCAGGTGAAACGCTTTGAAACACCTCCCAAAACTAATTGAAGAGGTTCGGAAGCCATAAATCTATCACCCTGTAGAATTAAATATTTTTTAAACATCTCACCCTACTGGGCTAATCGCTACTAGCTTTTCAGCTTCATCTATAGTTATCCTTGCCAGCCCGAACTTCTCAATCACCCAAGCATTCGTTGTCAAGTGAGTGCTAATCTGGGCCACTCGGTACTGACTCGCCTCAGAAGCTAACGCTGTTGGCAATAGTAGTTGATCGGCCAAGTGAACATCTACAGGTGCGCCTGTTTGGTGAAAATCCAATAGCTCCTGACAAGCTATCTGAGCGACTTGTTCGGCTGGCAAGCCAAGGCGTCCCAGAGCGCTAAAGCCAGCACGGCTGTGTTCGTAGTCTGCCGTGAGGAAAATACCCGCTCCTGGCCCAATACCTCGCTCCCGTAGGGGTTGCACCTGGGCTTTCAGGTTAGCCTGGTGCAATAAGTTCTCAGCACGCAGAGCCATACGTTGGGGAATGTGGGAGGGAAGTTCTGTTACCACTGCCAATCCACGCACCTGCTGCAAGGTGCCTCGTTCTAGTAAAGTTAGCCCACTCAAAGAACTACCACCAGAAATACCCAATTCAACTTCTCCCCCACCTCGCGGATACCATCCCCAAGCGTTTAATTTTGCTTGAGCCTTTACCCCCAATTGGGTCAGGATAGGTAAGTAGACTTGTTCGACGCAGGTAAAGGGAGGGCTATGAGCGATGTGAGTTCCCCCTCGCAGGGTTACTTGGGAATCTCCTTTTGCCAGTGCTAGAGGGAGGAGGATGGTTTGCAAAATAAGGTTAACCGTGCCAGCTGAACCACCTTGCCGTGCTTCTGTGACATCAAAGGTATAGTTTCCTGCTTGGGCAGAACTACCGGGAGTAAACTCCAGAGTGGTTGACTCCAGTGCATCCCCCCACACCTTAGCTTGGCAAATTGTCGCCGCTGCCCGAACGGAGGTAAGATGTTGCGCTGCGAGTCCGGGTTTGCTGCGTTTAGCACGAATATGCTTAATTCGGATCGCCTGACCCGTAATTGCCGCAAGGCTCAGGGATGTGCGCAGTACCTGCCCACCCCCTTCTCCGTAGGAACCATCAATTTCAATCATGGGGTTTTTGGTGAATGAATGTCAGTATTGACCATTCAAAAGTCAAACGTCAAACTTCAAAAAGTATCCCCCGGATGAGTTTAGCCCATTATTTTGGGGTGGTCAGTTACGTACCACCTTTCTGCCCTTGGAGCCTCCTGCCTTCCTTCCCTTGTACCATCTGCCTTCACAGCACTAGATATTGTTTGGCGACAAGGAAGTGATTTATGAAATCATCCTTTCGGAGCAATTAAGAACGCAAAATTTAGTGAGATAATGGAGGAGTGAGGAACAGAACGGAACCTATCGTACTTACAAAGGGGGAAAATGATGAAACTTCACATTTTATCGATCCTAGCTGTCCTAACTCCCCTATTTTTCACTGGCCCAGTGAAAGCAGAGAATCCGCTCCACGTACAACAGCTGTTGTCAACTCAGGAATGTTTTGGGTGCGACCTAGCCGGAGCAGACCTAAGAGGGGCACATTTGATTGGAGCTGACTTGAGAGACGCCGATCTCCAAGGAGCCGACCTGACAGAGGCCAACTTGGAAGGTGCCGATCTCACGGGTGCCAACCTTATGGGTGCTAACTTAACATCAGCTTTTGTCACCAACGCCAATTTTAAGCAAGCCAATCTCGACAGGGTTAATTTTACCAGCGCTAAGATTTATAACGCTAATGTCTATCAGGCATCTATGGAAGAGCTGAATATTACAGATGCCGAAATCTTTAACACAGCCATAGGCATTGGTGGAGAAGAGGGGGAGCTAATTCCTGATTGGGACTAGATCTGGCATCGGCAATTTGCATAAGGATTAAAAGCTAAAATAATTCTCCCTCTGGAGAACAAAAAGGTGAAAGTCTTAAGACTTTCACCTTCTATTTTTTGCCTGGAAGAGGCGGTTGCTCTTAATTCGATTTGTGGTGAAGTCGAAAGAGGTAATCAAGCTTCATCAAGCTTTTGGGCGGCTTGTTACCCCGTTAGCACATGTTGGCATTCAGGAATTTACTATTCATCGTTGTAGTGTAATGCTTGTGAATAACTCAGCTGGAAGAGGTGATTGATGGGAAGTAACCATGACATTACGGGTTTTGCGCCCTCAGCTTATGAAGCAGATTTTTATGCTTGGACGCAACAACAAGCCAAGTTTCTCCAAGAGGAAAAGTGGAGCTGTTTAGACGTTCCAAATCTGATTGAGGAGATTGAATCGTTGGGCAAGCAGCAACGACAGGAGCTAAGAAACCGCTTGGGGATTTTACTAGAGCACCTACTTAAGTGGGAATTTCAGCCAAGCCACCGCTCTAAAAGCTGGTTAGCAACGCTCCGGGAACAGCGCCGTCAAGTTTGGCGGCTTCTTAAAGAAAGCCCAAGCTTGCAACCTTATTTAGAGGAAGCTATAGAAGATGCCTACCAAAGTGCTTTGAACTTAGCTGTCAGTGAAACTCCCTTAGACTATGAAGACTTTCCTCAAGAATGCCCCTACCCCAAAGAGCAAATACTAAACCCTGAGTTTCCCTCTAAACTCTAGTTCAAGCACATTTGGGGGTAAGCTGTTCAGCCTTTAAATAGGGTATTATGGAAGATTGAATTCAGTGAAATAATCGTAGAATGCCAGCCAAGAATCATCTAACTCCAGAGCAAGCAGAGAAACTTCAAAAAGCCTTAAAGCAGGAAGAGAATGGAGATATTAGAGAAAGAATCCTGATTTTATTGCTGCTCAATGACGGAAAAACGCAAGCTCAAATCGCTAAATTTTTAGATTGCTCATTAAATAAAGTATCTTATTGGTGTGTTCATGGAGACCCAGATAATCTAGAAAGCCTCAAGGATGCCGATAAGTGCGATCGCCATCAGTTAGGAACAGTTGGCGCAATTGTGGAAGTTCTCGGAGATGGAAAAGCGTATATTGTCGAATTATTTGGCGATTGGGTTAAGTACAATGAGCAGGGAGATTTTATGCCAGCTAGTCAAGATGAACCTGGCTCATTTATGGAAACAGTTGGAGTAGAAACTGTTTATCCTCATCAATTAATTTTAACGATTCCTGCTCGTGAAACGATGGGAGTTCGGGAACATTTAGCGGCTGTTCTAGATAATTTATCAGATGATTTAGTTGCCGAAGTCCGCGATTTTGCCGAATTTTTGCAGCAGAAACAGCAACAAAAGCAAGTAAGTTAACAAAATGCTCACTGACCCTGAACTGCGCTCAAAAGTAGACCAAATTTGGGATAGATTATGGTCGTCGGGACTCTCCAACCCGATGGACTCCATCGAACAATTCTCCTACCTGCTGTTCCTCAAACGCCTTGATGATGCAGAGAACCAGCGGGAGAAACAGGCGAAACGCCGCAATAAACCCTTTGAACCGTCTAGAACAGCACAGCGAACCGGATGAGCAGGGGAAACCGCAGTTAATTGGGGATTTACTCAGTGACGAGGAACGGGAGTTTTTACAAACTGAGGCGTTTACTGCCTATGACAATGATGCCGGAATGACGATGTTGCGGATTGGTTCGATGAACCTGATGCTGCACGGAATTAAGCACCCCCGCTTTTTCTACATGGATACGCTGTCTAAGTCGTTCAACGATGAGAAAAACTTGGATGTGGTGCTGATGAATCCCCCGTTTAAGGGGAAGATGGATGAGTCGGATATTAACCCCACGCTGCCAACCAAGTGCAAGAAGACAGAACTGCTATGCTTTGGAAGGCGATCGGCAACGACTGGCACAACTGCACGAGCAAATGGCACCCCTGCAAGCGGAAATTAATCAATTGAATCGCCAGTTTTGGGTGACGAAGGCGCAAGTGAAGGCGAATAAATACGACCTTTCAGCGAGTCGTTACCGTCAGATTGAGCAGGATGAGCCGTTTTATGAGTCGCCACAGGTGACGATGGAAAGGTTACTGAAGCTAGAGCATGTGATGGCGGAGGAAGTGCGAGAGTTGGAAAAGTTACTATAAATTTAATGGCAATAGGCTAGAACCCGTTAAAAAAACATCGGAATTGGTAAATGAGTCATGACTACGCTAAATATTTCGCTGCCCGAATCAATTCAAGCATTTATTGAACAACAAGTCGTAAAAGGGGGCTATCAAACTGTAAATGACTATATCCTGCATCTAATCCGTCAAGAACAAGCAAAGATTGCGCGGGTTGAGTCGCTATTGTTGGACGAATTGGATAGTGGCGAACTGATGGAAGTAACGGATGAGTGGTGGGAGAAAAAACGCGCTCAGTTGGTGCAAGGATTCGAGGATACACAGGAATGACAAAGAGGATTTTCATCACGCCCAGAGCAAGCCAAGATATTGATCATCATTTTGCTTACATTGCCCAGAATAACCCTGATGCAGCATTGCGATTTTTCGATGCAGTACGCCAAACATTGGCTAGATTAGCCCAAATGTCAGGGATGGGTCACCTTTATCCTGTGGTTAATCCTCGCTTGGAGGGATTGCGGAAATGGTCGGTTAAGGGATTTGAGAAGTATTTGATTTTTTATTTAACGTTTGATGTTAAGGGAGTTAATAGTTTAGTAGTGAATACCTCAAAATCTTCCTCCACAGATTGGCGTACCGTAGCAAAGGTCATAACTGCCATGCCCTGATTGTTATCTCTCCTAAGAAAGATGAGCTTTTGGGAAGCTATCTATCATATTATTTCAACTCACTTATAGGCCGTCGCGAACTTGAAAAATTTGAAACGGGTAAGCTGTTCGTCATTTAAATCAGATTGTCAAGAATTGCCAAATCCTTGTGTCACCATTATCTTGTCCGCTACTAATACCCAATTTAAAAGCGTGACAGCTTATCACCCTGAAACATCTTAATTGTAAAGATGTAAGAACGGTAGAAATTACTCTGCCGCCGTTAGCAGAACAAAAGCAGATAGCAGCGATCGCACAAAAAGCCGACAGACTCCGACGCACCCGACGCTACGCCCTACAACTGGGCGACACCTACCTGCAATCCGTCTTTTTGAAGATGTTCGGCGACCCAGTTACCAATCCGAAAGGCTGGAAAACTGGTCAACTTAACGAATTGTGTGACGTTGATTATGACGAATACGTGAAGAGAGTTGCACGCTCCATACCTTTGCCAGGTGACATAATTTACTGCCGGGAGGGTGCGCGATTCGGAAATGCCGCTAAGATTCCAACAGGTAAAAAAGTTTGCCTCGGACAACGTATGATGCTGTTTCGAGCTGATTCTAAGGTGGCAACACCAGAGTTTATCTGGGCTTTTCTAAGCTGTGAAAGAACTTACCAACAGGCTGTTCGTCGAGTTGGTGGTACGGCATCCCCCCATGTAAACGTTGAGGACATTAAAGCGTTTGCCACTATTATTCCCCCCCTTCCGCTCCAAGAAAAATTTGCCCTAATAAGCAAAACAGCAAGACACAGAACCCATCCAGCTAACCTTGCCAGGGTTTGAGTAGTACACCTACCTAAGACACCAAGACCAGTTTCTGGGTAGCGAGGGAAGCAAGCACCAATTCTTATTTTACTAAACCGAGTACGGATAAAATAAGAATGGCAATTTGCCGTCTTATTTCATTGGACTGTAATAAGACTCTTAACTATCCGCGTATATTATGCGAACAGGTAGATATGTAAAACAAGTTGAAGGATACAGGGCATTTATTCCAGCTCCCTTACCTCCAGACCCGCCAATAGCAATGGATGCAGAGCTTATCCGTCTGCTGTCCGACGCTGACCGCGCTTTAGGCAGACTTGATGGAGCTACCTCTATTCTGCCATGCTTCACCATCAGGTTTAACCAGCCGTTGGGCGAGTTTTTGGAGTTCTGCATCTGAAGCGCGATCGCCTTCTAGTAACTCATTAATCCGTTCCACAAGCATTTCAGCATCAGCAGCAAGCTTCCCAAGCGCCCATACATCGCGCAAGCCGCCTGAAAGCGTCTCGACATCAATTTGTTAACAGCGACATTTAATTTGTGAATGTACAATATCAATCGGGATGACAGGATTTGAACCTGCGACCCCTTCGTCCCGAACGAAGTGCGCTACCAAACTGCGCTACATCCCGATGCGTCCCTAGTTTAGCACAATCAGGGGCTGTTGTTGGTGCTATCCTATGCAGCCGCCTTCCCTAAGCTACCCTGGCTGACAGCAAAAAAAATCAGTTGAGGGTGGGGACTGTTAATGCTTCCTTGTTAGGATGAACAGGATCTAACTTCAGTAGGAGCCTTTTAAGAGAGTGGTTGTTAAGCCAGACTGGTTGCGGGTTAAAGCGCCTCAGTGGCAGCGTGTCGGTAACGTTAAAGATATCTTGCGGGATTTAGCCCTCAATACCGTTTGTGAGGAAGCCTCTTGCCCGAATATAGGGGAATGCTTTAATGCTGGCACTGCTACCTTTTTAATTATGGGACCTGCTTGCACCCGTGCTTGTCCCTACTGCGATATTGACTTTGAGAAAAAACCCAAACCCCTCGATCCTACCGAACCAACTCGCTTGGCAGAGGCAGTCCAGCGTTTGGGACTCAATCATGTGGTCATTACCTCCGTCAATCGGGACGATTTACCTGATGGGGGTGCTGGACAGTTCGTGCGCTGCATCGCAGCAATTCGTGCCATTTCACCTCAGATAACGATTGAGGTACTTATTCCCGACTTGTGCGGCAACTGGGATGCCTTAGCAATAATTATCCAAGCCAAACCCGAAGTTCTGAACCACAATACCGAAACCGTACCCCGACTCTACAAGCGGGTGCGTCCTCAGGGAAATTATGAGCGATCGCTAGAACTGCTCAAACGCACCCACGATTTAGCTCCTTGGATTTACACGAAATCTGGTTTAATGGTGGGATTGGGAGAAACTGATGCCGAGATGCGGGAAGTCCTGCAAAATTTGCGGGCAGTAAACTGTGATATTCTGACGATTGGGCAATACCTGCAACCTACCTCAAAGCACTTGAACGTCGCTGATTTTATTACGCCTGGGCAGTTTGAGGTGTGGAGAGAGTGGGGCGAGTCCTTAGGATTTCTGCAAGTAGTCTCCTCCCCCCTCACCCGCAGTTCCTATCATGCGGAACAGGTGAGAGAGTTAATGCAGCGTTATCCGCGCACAGTGCCGGGTGTTTGATGAGTGAGAGTTAACGGTGCGTTACCCGCAGGGATAACACACCCTACAGTTCTTGGCGTCCTTTGCTTTGAATCACAGCTTGCCGGAAACCTAATACGATTAAAATATTGGACAGGGTTAAGAAAAACTCAGCACTGCCATGCAACCAATCCACGTTGGCTAATTGCTCGTTCAGAGCAACCTTGGCATAGATCCCAGCGGGAATGGTGATGGCTACAAAAACCAGGGTCATGTAAAACCCAATCAGTGCCAAACGCGGAGTTTGTCCAGAACGAGTGAGAAACCACAAGAATCCTAGGTAGGGAAATAGGGAAAGGGCAAATAAGGTGTCTTTAGAGATCATTAGTTTATAGTTTGTGGTTCATAGTCCGTGTTTAATTTTAGCCCTAGCTGTCCTTAGGGAATTGGAGATAGGCTCAACGATGCCACTAGCTCTTCCTCCAGGTTAGGAAGGATGAGTGCGTAACTCCTAGAAGTCTTAATTTGTTCCTGTTCCCTATTCCCCATTCCCTATTCCCTATCCGCTATCAGCTTGACTCGAACTTCAAGGAAGTAAGTCGGGGTACATTGTAATTATGTAGAAGGCCAAGATTTCGTCTTACTTCTCTATTTATCGGCAGTTGAGTCCAACTGTCTTTTATTAAAACTATGCCCTGGTCTCGGATTTTTAGCGGAATTGTCGCCCTTCTCTTAGCGATAGGGATGATTGTGGTTGGAGGGTGGTACTTTACCCTCGGTTTTTGCGTTATCGTCTATCTAGGCCAATTGGAATATTTCCAACTGGTTCAGGCTAAGGGAATTGCCCCTGCTGCCAAAACTACCCTCGTTCTCAGTCAGCTGCTACTAGTGACGGCTTCCCTGTCTCCTACCCTGACTGATGCTGTATTCCCCCTAGCAGGCACTCTAATCTGTTTTTACTTGCTGTTTCAGCCCAAAATGGCCACAATTGCTGATATTGCTGCCTCAATTTTGGGATTGCTTTACGGTGGCTATCTGCCTAGTTATTGGGTGCGCCTGCGTGTTGGCTTAGCGGTTGAGCCGTCATTGCCCTTGAATGCTACCGCTAGTGCAACTAACCTACCCTTTAATGGGTACTGGCCTAGTTCTTGGACAGATATATCGATTCTGCCTCAAGCATTAACAGCTACGCTGTTAGCCTTTAGCTGCATTTGGGCAGCAGATATTGGAGCTTATATTTTCGGCAAGTTTTTTGGCCGTACCCGCCTTTCGAGTATCAGTCCCAAAAAGACTGTTGAAGGGGCACTTTTTGGCATCGCTGGTAGTATTACTGTCGCTGCTGCTGGAGCTTGGTATTTACAATGGCCGAGCTGGCAGCTTAGTGGAATAATTTTAGGGACGCTAATTGGAATAGCTAGTCTTCTGGGTGACTTAACCGAGTCGATGATGAAACGAGATGCTGGTGTGAAAGATTCGGGACAGTTAATTCCCGGTCATGGTGGCATCTTAGACCGTACCGACAGCTATATCTTCACGGCTCCTTTGGTTTATTATTTCGTCACGCTTTTGCTCCCTCTATTACCCCCATTTTTGTAAGTTATAGGGAGATGAGCAACTCTTGCCCCAAAGGTGTGGTAGTTGAATGAGGTAGAGCTACGAGGTGTGAAACCTCAACAGAGGCAGGACAAAAAAAGCTGATGGCTGATACCAACAGAAGTTAAATACTTAAGTATCACTACTGGAGTTTTCCAAGTGGGCAAGAGCTGAGTGAGCAACGGCCAAACTCAAACGTACTTGTTCTACTGGCGATAACTCCGTCCAATCGGAAGGTTGACCTAGTCCAGTTTTCCCCGGTACGGTGATGTCGGAAGTTCCCCGCATTGCATAGGCCCAAGGACGAGCTAACAGCAACAGATCGTCTTCTGTCCAGTTAGGTAACAAGGGTTTGACACACAAGACTAGCTGCTCTGCCGATGATAAGTTGGTCTGGAAAACCTGTTTAGCTTGGTGGGCGATCGCCTCTAACCAAGTCTGAGGAACAATGGCAGAGAACCTCTGGGATAAAGACAGATTCAAAGTTTCAGTTGCCGATGATACTAGTGAGGAAAAGCACTGGTGCAGTCGATTAAATAAGGCATGAGAGTCGGCAGCAATTTCCTCTTCCTGTTGACAATGGTCGAGGGAAAACTGGGCTTCTAGTTGGGCAAAATAGGCTTGAGCCTCTGGTTCAGCTGGATACCAAGGATAGCAATCCTCATCGCTCTGCAAAAGTACCTCTAGTAGTTCTTCTTGTGCTTGACTCAACGCATCCTCCCGATGTTGATAGTGCATGGGTTGGCTTGTCATAATGCCCCTCCTGTATTCTTTGGGTAGATGGAACCTGATATGAATAGCTACATCAGCACTCTAGAGAGTTCCGTAATCGGTTATAAAATACTCTATCTTAGACTGAACCCTGGGTTGTGGGTAGGGGGTAAGGGCAATTTTAAGGATGAGGGATGAGG
>DNXU01000118.1:0-8118 GCA_003505715.1 Cyanobacteria bacterium UBA8803
TCACTCCCTCACCCCCTCACCCTCTCCCTTTAACATTAATTCTTCGATGAACTCAGAACCGAAATCAGCTTTTGCCTATCACGTTGGGGGAAGCTTGCCGCTTAATGCTCCTACCTATGTGGTTCGGCAGGCAGACTCTGACCTCTATGAAGGATTGAAGGCAGGGGAATTTTGTTACGTGCTGAATTCCCGACAAATGGGCAAGTCTAGCTTGCGGCTACGCACTATGCAGCGGCTGAAATCTGAGGGAATTGCCTGTGGTGCTATTGACATTACTGCTATTGGCACGTCGGATATTACCCCAGAGCAGTGGTATGCCGGGGTGATTGACAGCATTGTCAGTAGCCTGGATTGGTATGACTTTTTTGATTTAGAGGAGTGGTGGACAAGTTATAGTTCGCTCTCCAATGTCAAGCGGTTTAGTAAGTTTCTGGAAGAGGTTCTCCTTAAATCGATTTCCCAAAAGATTGTTATTTTTATCGATGAAATTGATAGCATTCTCAGTTTAAAGTTTAATATTGATGACTTTTTTGCCGCAATTCGGGATTGTTACAACAAACGAGCCGATCGGGCTGAGTATGGGCGACTGACCTTTGCTTTGATGGGGGTAGCGACGCCATCAGATTTAATTCAAGACAAGCGACGAACACCTTTTAATATTGGGCGTGCCATTGAATTATCAGGCTTTCAGCTTCAGGAAGCTCAACCGTTGGCTTGGGGATTAGCGCACAAAGCTAGCAATCCCCAAGAGATTCTGAGAGAGGTTTTGGCTTGGACAGGTGGGCAACCGTTTCTCACCCAGAAGGTTTGTCAGCTGGTTCTGAGTACCAAAGACTCGATTCCTACAGGCGGTGAGGCACGCTGGGTAGAGAATTGGGTTCAAAAGTGTATTATTGAGAACTGGGAAGCTTTCGATGAACCAGAGCATTTGAAGACGATCCGCGATCGCATTACTAGAAGCGAACAACGCGCTAGCCGCTTACTAGGGATATATCAGCGAATTTTGCAACAGGGAGCAATACCTGCCGATAGCAGTTCCGAACAAATGGAATTGCGGTTGTCGGGGTTGGTAGTTAAGCAACAAGGAAAATTACGAGCTGCTAACGGCATCTATGAAGCGGTTTTTAACCGAAGTTGGGTTGAGCAAGAATTAGCATCTCTACGGCCTTACAGTCAAGCCATTACTGCCTGGTTAGTGTCCCACTGTGAGGATAAATCGCGGTTATTGCGAGGACAGGCATTACACGATGCTTTAGAGTGGGCAGTAAACAAAAGCTTGAGTGTTGAGGATTACGATTTTTTAGCAGCTAGTCAGAAGTTAGACAAACATATTGCCTTGGAGGCCGAGAGACAGGCCAAAGAGATATTAGCTGAAGCTCAATCTAAAGCTGAATTCGCCTTAGAAGAAGAGAAAAAAGCCAATCAACGGTTGCTCAAGGCACAACAGAAGACCAAGCATATCATCCGTGCCTGGATATTAGGGGTGATGCTCAGTTCTTTAATGGCAGTCGCGATCGCCCTTTGGGCAAGATCGACTCTTAACGCCGTCAAACAGGGCACCACCCTAGAGCGGCAAGGGATCAGGGCTTTACAACAGTTTGACTCGGCTGAAATTGAATCTTTACTCTTAGCAATCAAAAGTGCTAAAGAGTTAAAAAAGATGGTCGGTCAGAGTCGGATTTTGCCAAATTATCCCGCCGTTAGCCCCTTATTAGCCTTACAAACCATTCTTGACAAAATCCACGAACAAAATCAGTTCAGCGGACATCAAAGTGAAGTTTATGATGTGAGTTTCAGTCCAGATGGGCAGGAATTAGTCACCGTAGAAAAAAATGGCCTAGTTCGGCTGTGGCATCGGACCGGACAGCAGCAGTTGCAGTGGCAGGGACAATCGGGAGAACTTTATAGCGTAGAGTTCAGTCCCGATGGGCAACGCCTAGTTACAGGGGGAGAGGATGGCACAGCCAAGCTCTGGAATCGCTCCGGGCAGTTACTGGTAGAGTTGCATGGCCATAATCAAGCCTTAACCAGTTTGGATTTCAGTCCAAATGGGCAATTCTTAGCGACAGCTGGAAAAGACGATACGGTGCTACTTTGGAATCAAGCAGGGTTAAAACTTTACCGATGGGAAGCCAACCAAGGGAAGATCTGGGATGTCAGTTTTAGTCCGGACGGGCAGCGCCTTGCTACAGCCGGAGAAGATGGTACAGTTCGGCTGTGGAACCGATCGGGACGGCAACTCCTGAAATTAAAAGGTCATCAAGAAGCTGTGTTTAATGTGAGTTTTAGCCCCGATGGACAACGCTTAGCTTCGGCAGGATTCGATGGTACGATCTTGCTTTGGAATTCTTCAGGACAGCAGGTTGGTCGATTCAACAGCCAGCAGACTGTGGTAACCAGCGTGAATTTCAGTCCCGATGGGCAACGCCTAGCTACCACAGGCACAGATGGTACAGTCCGCATTTGGAATCTGGAAGGAGAAGAACTGAACCGATTGAACGGTCATCAGGGATGGGTCTACAGTGCCAGCTTTAGTGCAGATGGGAGATATCTAGCGACGGCGGGAAAGGATGCCACGGCGCGACTCTGGAACCTGGTAGGACAACAGCAGATGGCACAGACGGCTCATGAAAACCCGATTTGGGCTTTGGACTTTAGCCCCGATGGGCAGAATTTTGCCACTGCGGGGATCAAAGATAGTAAAGTTCGTCTTTGGGATCTATCAGGAAAGCTACAGGCGGAATGGCCAACTGCTCAAGGTGGCATTGAGAGCTTAAGTTTTAGCCCCGATGGCAAGTACCTGGCAACTGTAGGGGCGGATGGTATCATTGCTATTTGGAACCGAACGGGACTTTTAATCAGGAGATTCCCAGCTCATCCCAGCAAAATTTACAGCGTCAAATTCAGCCCTAACGGACAGCGCTTAATCACTGCCGGTGCTGACGGTACAGTTCGGTGTTGGAGTTTAGCGGGAAAAAAGCTAATTCAATTAAACGGTCATGAGGGGATTGTTTTCCAGGCAAATTTCAGTCCAGATGGGCGGTATATTGCTACAGCTGGAGAGGATGGTACCGCACGACTCTGGAAAGTCTCAGGCCAACAGATTACTCAATGGCAAGGTCATCAAGGCAAGGTCTACAGCGTAGAGTTTAGCCCAGATGGAAAGCACTTAGCGACAGCAGGCGCAGATGGAACGGCACGACTGTGGACGCTATCGGGGCAACAAATCAGCAAGTTTGAGGGTCATCAAGGCAAGGTCTACAGCGTGGAATTTAGTCCAGATGGAAAGCACTTAACTACAGCCGGACTTGATGGGACGACACGATTGTGGATTCTATCCGGACAACAAATAGCTCACTTTAACAGCCACCAGTATGGAGCCAACAGAATTGTGTTTAGCCCTGATGGCACGCGGTTTGCTACAGTAGGGGAGGATGGGATGGTGCGTCTTGAGAAGGTTGAAGACTTAGATCAATTGCTTGTTCGAGGCTGTAAGTGGTTAAAAGAATACTTGGATAGCAATGCTAGATCTTCCCATTTATGTAGTAATGGAGAATTGAAAGTTGAAAATTAACAATTGGAAATTGGGATTTTTCTAGTGGGAGTTGTGATTGATCCGGATAATTGCCAGAGTGAGAAGGAATGACCAGTGAGCTATCAAAATCGCCCAATAATAGGTGTAAATTCACCAAGGGTAAGGAGCCATGAGATTATTTAATCTTATTTTAGGCATCGGCATACTCAATATCTCTAATACCTTGCCGACCCTGTTGCATAATGAGTTCAACGAAACTTATTATAATACATTCTCTGTATCCTCAAGTTTTTACCTAGCCGACAAATACGATCTGCCTAGGCGGGAGACTAGTTTACCGCCATCTGATAGCAGGACTGGAGGGAGTCGATAGTGCGCGTGAAAAACTTATCAGCATCAATGGTAGGGGCGGGTTTAGCGACCAATATTGTGGGCTTCACAGATATTTTTTAAGCCTAATATCTGTAGGGGCGGGTTTAGCGACAAATATTTTGGACTCCGCAGATATGACTTAAGTCAAAACCCGCCCCGCCACAGGTTTTATTATGGTTAATCAACCGGACATGATATGAGGGCTATTTAGGGCAAAAATACCCCCCGATCCTTCCTGGTTAGCGGGGATCGGGGGGTCAATCTACAAGTCCTAGTGGCTAAGGAAAAAAACGGGTCAACCTCGGTCAACCCGTGAGCTTGGGAACGCCTAGATGGACTATTTTTGCAGAACCAGCTTCACGTTGGCATTCTGCAAGCCGCGCTGCTTGACCTCTGCCAAGGTCTTGTTGACGGCATATTTCTGATTGATCGAGTTGATCAGCTCGGTTTGGTTGTGCTTTTTGGCAACACCCCACAGGTCAGCAATCAGGTCAAAGGAACCATCGCTATTGCGAGACCAGCCGAGGTCATACTCGCCTTCCAGAACGGCAACCAAGTCGGCACGAACCCGTTGACCGTTGTAGCCGCGCACGTCGGCATCTGTTTTAACGGAGATACCCAGATCGCGAAGAGAAGCCTTCAGAATTTCGGCATCGGTGATCTTGGTGCGCAGAGTGCTAAAGTGAGACATTAGATTTCCTCCAGTAGAGATAGAAAAGAAACGACAACGTAGCGTTTTACTTTGGTAATGAGCCGAGTCAAGAAACTCTGCCCTTTTTTTTAACTGCTAGCAATCGTTTGCTAGCCTTTACTCCTGTTGGGAGCAGGAGAAAGCTTGTTAGAACTCCAGCCGCTGATATTCAGCAACGGAGGCGGCTGCAGGTCGCGCTCGCTGTCTGGCCCAGTCCCGCAGGGCCGTTACCTGCTCTGTCATTGTCCGAGACAGTGGCAGAGTTGCCTTAATAGCCGCAATAATATCTAGTTGGGTGAATTCCCGGTCTTGAGCAAAAGCTTCGTACATGGCGGCAACTAGGGCTTGCTCAATTTCAGCTCCGGAAAAACCATCGGAAACCTTCGCCAATTGCTCCAGGTCAAAGCGAGCAATCTCTCTACGCCGCTTGCTCAGGTGAATGTTAAAGATTTGCTGGCGCTCTTCTGGAGTTGGTAAATCCACAAAGAATATCTCATCAAAGCGACCTTTGCGGAGAAACTCCCCAGGTAGGCGCTCCACTCGGTTTGCTGTCGCCATCACAAACACAGGTGAGGTTTTTTCTTGCATCCAGGTTAGGAAAGAACCAAAGATGCGGCTTGATGTACCCCCATCTGAGTCGGAAGAACCGCTGCTGCCAGCAAACGACTTATCGAGTTCGTCGATGAAGAGAATGGCTGGAGAAATTGATTCTGCTGTTTTGAGGGCGTTGCGCAGGTTGGCTTCCGATCGCCCTACCATTGAACCATCATACACCCGACCCATATCTAGCCGCAGCAGCGGCAAGCCCCAAAGGCGAGAGGTGGTTTTAGCAATCAGGGATTTCCCACAACCCGGAACCCCTAGAATCAACATGCCTTTAGGTTGCGGCAATCCGTATTCTCTTGCCCGTTCGGTAAAGGCATTGGAACGCTGTTTAAGCCATCGCTTGAGTTCCTCTAAACCGCCAACCGAATCCAGGGTTTCATCTTGTTCTATGTACTCTAGAATACCATTACGTCGGATCAGCTGCTTTTTCTCAGAAAGGACAATCTCCACCTCTGCTTCGGTAAGACGCCCCGCTTTAACCTGGGCTTTCCGATAAACCTTCTCGGCTTCATCCCGGGTCAATCCTAAAGCAGCTTTCAGAAGCTTTTCCCTTGTTTCCGTCGTCGTGCGACGAACCTTGGTTTGCTCCAGCTGGCGAGATAACACTTGGTTGAGTTCCGTTAAGTCTGGCAACGGGTAGTCGAGAACGACCACTTCCTTCTCCAGTTCAATGGGAACTTGCTGCATCGGAGACATCAGAATAATAGTCTTCTGAGCGTCCTTGAAGCTCGCGATCGCATCCCGCAGCCACCTAGTTGTTGCTGGTGCATCGATAAAAGGATGTAAATCTTTAAAGATAAAAATACCAGGTTCTTTCTGTTGAATAACCCATTGAATAGCAGCTTCTGGAGAGACCGTATTATGTTGAGTTACGTGGCGCGATTGGCCGTACTCCACAATTCCATGAGTAACAGTCCATATGAAAACACGCCGCTGGTTGGACTTGGCTTGAGCAATCATGGCTATTGCCCGTTCAGTTCGCTCTTCCTCAGAAGTCACGAGGTAGATTAGAGGATATTGAGCTTGAATGAGAATACTGATCTCTTCTTGCATGACTATCGACCTAATTTAGAGACGGCACAACCACTACTCAAACATCATCAAAAGAACTCTCACCCTCAGTTCTTACTTTTGATAATATCAACAGGGAACTAATTGTTCTTCTCCCTCAGAGGGAGTACGGGAACTTACTTCTTCTCGTACCTTTTCTACAGGCAGATCTTCATCTATAAGACTGGGCTGATTCTTTAAGGAAAGCATTTCCCCGTCTTTTATTACTACGGAACTAGAACATTCAGGACAGCTATAGACCCGATGGGTTTTCCCGTAGGATGCTTCGACCTCATCAACCACCTCCGGGTGGTGCAGATAGAATACGATTGCTCTCTCTACCATTGCCGACATTGAGTCTGAGTCAACCGCTGCTCTAATTTTGAGCTGGCGATGAAGTCCTGGTGGGAGATACAACGTAACCTTTTGCTTGTCTTGCATATGATTTTCAATCGTTTTACCCGGGTATGTAAGCAAGATTATCGACATTTCCCCTCGCTGTCAAGACATTAAACCGCTATGACAGCATTATTGTAATATTTGTTTACAATAGGCGCAAAAAAGGTAAAGACGAAATTTTCTCTCCCAAGCTTGAGAGTTGGGAGGGATGAGTGCGTAAGTCCTGATGAATCAAGGCACTCAGCGAAAGTGGAAGCAGTTTTACCGATGTGGATTATCAACTATGTCGCCCAAGGAGTTGGTTGCCCCAAATCAGAACTCAAAAGTTAAAGAGGGAAAGGGAAGAGGGAACCCCACACCAAAATTCCGAAGTTCCCTCTCCTTGTTCCTTGCCCCTTTCCCTAACTGGAGAAAGCTCATCCTTAGTGTAGTGCCGTGGGTTCTAGTACTGGTAAGTTGCCAGGAGACTGACGTGAGTTCATCGGTGCGCTGGACTACCTACCGCAACCCCCGCTATAACTTTGAGTTTCCCTATCCCAGTAACTGGATAGCTTTCCCCATGCCAGATAATCGAGATGGTCAAGCCTTTCGCGATCCACAGAACCCAGACTTTGAGATTAGAGGGTGGGCAGAATTCGCAATGCTTGACGCATCATCACTGCCTCGTCAGGCTCCATCTCCACAAAAGAATTTCACAACTAACCAAGGGGCAGTTGGTAAACTCCAAGTGGATCTTGGCTCCCAGACTAGTTTGATGACGCTGACCTTAAACCAGGGAGAAGTACTCTATAACTGGCAAGGACAATGCCAGAGTAAGCAATTTGCCGATTGCTATCGCTTTTTCTATTACGTTGCCAGCCAATACCGTCTTCCCGTGCCTGAAAAATGATCCGTCAGGTTTAATCTTTGTACAATACGAGGGTGCAATTTGCTGTTTGTAGAAATCATGTCATCTGAAACTCCCCCATCTCCAGATGTACCCACTGAGTTTACCCCCTTACGGGTGTTAATTGTGGAAGATGACCCCATGATGCAGCTTGGTTTGGAGCAGTCACTCTCAGCTCATCCCCAAATTACGATTGTGGGGCAGGCGGAAGATGGCTACATGGGTGTGGAAGCAGCCAAGACCTGCAATCCTGATATTGTCGTTATGGATATTGGTCTGCCCCGTTTAGATGGTATTGCCGCTACCCAACAAATTAAAGCCGCCCTGCCTAACGTTAGAGTGGTGATGCTGACTTCCCATACCACCGAGCAAGAAATTATTGCCTCGCTTTCTAGTGGTGCAGATGCCTACTGCATTAAAGGAGCGAGTGTAGATCGGTTACTCCAGGCGATCGCAGTAGCAGCTGAAGGTGCTACTTATCTAGACCCTCAGATTGGTCGTCAAGTTCTCAAGCATCTCTCACCTCCTTCCCCCCCAGGCAATGTTGCCCATTTATCGCAACGGGAGTTGGAGGTATTG
>DNXU01000118.1:8145-8296 GCA_003505715.1 Cyanobacteria bacterium UBA8803
CAGAACTCTATCTGAGTGCCAATACTGTTAAGACCCATGTTCGAGGGATTATGAACAAACTCTCCGTAGATGACCGGGTTCAGGCGGCAGTTGTGGCACTGCGTTCTGGTTTAGTTTGAGGAGGTGAGGGAGGTGAGGGAGTGAGGGAGTG
>DNXU01000400.1:0-748 GCA_003505715.1 Cyanobacteria bacterium UBA8803
ATCACCAATCACCAATTACCACAAATCTAGGAGAAACATGTCTCGATACTCTATTAATGAATTCCTCAGTGCCACATCACAAAAAGATCGCGGCCAAGGCACTTTTGAACTAGAAAGTCCTCATCTACTCGAAGTGAATCTTAACGGCAGAGTCTTGGCCAAAGTTGGAGCAATGATTGGGTATATGGGTAATGTAACCTTTAAGCGCGAAGGTATTCTTGAACAAGGTTTGGGCAACCTGATGAAGAAAATGGTCTCAGGTGAGGGTATGTCTTTAATGAAAATGGATGGGATAGGAAAAGTTTATTTAGCTGACAGAGGTAAACGAATTCATATTTTGAATCTTAATAATGAGACAATCTTTGTTAATGGCAACGATGTCCTTGCAATGGAAGATACTCTTGAATGGGAAATCAAACTGATGCGACGTGTTGCAGGTATGCTGGCTGGCGGACTATTTAACGTTCGTCTATCAGGTAGAGGTATGGTTGCTATTACCACGCATTACGAGCCACTAGCATTGCGCGTTACTCCCAACACACCAGTGTTTTCCGATCCTAATGCAACTGTAGCTTGGTCAGGTTCGCTTCTACCAGAAATTGTCACTAACTTCACTGTAGGCACTTTTTTTGGTCGTGGTAGCGGCGAAGCTATTCAGTTGAAGTTTCAAGGTAATGGGTGGGTGATATTGCAGCCTTACGAGGAAGTTTACTTCCAAGAAGTAAGTAATGGGTGATTGGTAATTGGT
>DNXU01000400.1:927-12871 GCA_003505715.1 Cyanobacteria bacterium UBA8803
CAATTACCAATCACCAATTACCCCAAAAATCAACTGTTGCCAGTGATATCTTGAACCAGCTCTTTGGCACTTTCTACCAATCCCTTATCTGGCTGAGATTCTTGGTACTCTGCTAATTCCTCTTCGTAAAGTTTCTGCACACCTCTTTTGGGGTCTTGAAGTGCTTCAGTTGCTTCTTCATAAGCCGTTTGCTGCTGTTGTTCTGGCAGTCCTAGTTCGGTTTTGTTACTCTCCGGTAGAGTAGTCAAAGGATTATCAACTGCTGCTAAAGCTGATTGCTGAGTAAAAATGAATAAGCCTGATAGACTTAGCAAACCCATTAAAGTTAAGACCAAAATATTTTTGCTTAAACGTTGCTTTATTGCCCCAAAAAAACGTTGCATTGAACTCTCCTTTCTGTTTGTTTTTAAACTAAACACTGCGCTAATATACGCCCAACTTAATAACCAGACTTAAATTAATATCTGACCTAGTAGGAGCGCGTTGATGTCATAGTAGAGCTTGGGATACAACAGTTACTTCTGTCCAAAGATATAGAATGCCATCTCACTAGAGGATGAGGCTTTATAGCTAAGTCTTAGTAGGGTGTGTTACGCTGGAGCTAACGCACCATCTAAGAATAACTCAGTTGACAAGGATATTTTTAACACACTTGTTATTAATAGTTAATCTCTTGCTATAGCCTATCCTCTTGGATTTGTGAGATACCAGCGATTCAAAACTACACCTTCCGATAAAAAATCAGGCAGCTAACCTTAACGAATTATTTAAAACTGCTAGAGCTTATTTCTTTTGCAGGCAATAGTAAAATCGCTGAAAAATGATTAAATTTGTATTAAGAATTTTCCTGCACCTCTCTTGCCTATTCCTCTCGCTATTCCTTCTTACCGATCAAATCCTTTTAATAAAGGTCACTCTCTGTTTAGCATGGAATAGGATCGGATTGGCTAAGCTCGTTAAAGCGTTTGTATGTGGCAGTTGTTGAAAAATATAGTGTTGCCAGATAGGCTCGTTACTCACGGCTATCTCTGGCAACAATTACTCCTGTGGCTGCACATGCTTGCCAATGGGCTGATTACCTTAACCTATTACTTCCTTGTGGCCTTGCTGCTCTACATCACCCACAGGCCAGATAACCGGCAAAACCAGTGGATGTTGGGTTTATTTACAGCATTGCTCGTTGCCTGCGGTACAACTCACCTGATGGAAGTATGGACTCTTTGGCATCTACCCTACTGGCTATTCGATTCTTTGAAAGCAATCACCGCCCTAATTTCCTACTATACCGCTGTAAAACTCATGACCGATCGCAAGCAGACTAAGCAGGAGTTGAAGCAGTACCGCGAGCGCTGGGAAGAACTCGTCGCGTTGCGGACGGCTGAGTTGAGGGAGACGAATAAACACTTAAACGCCCAAATCCAGCAGCTCCAAGAAGCTGAAACAGCACTACACCAGAAAGCAGCTGAATTCGCGGCAATTTTCCAAGCAATTCCAGATGCGGTGATTTTTACCGATACAAATTATCGGATGGTCATGCTCAATCCGGCATTTACCACCTTGTTTGGCTGGCGTCCTCAAGAAGTACTCGGACAGCAAATTCAGCTTTTGTATGCTAATCCAGCAGCAGATCGGGAACAGGGCAGACCGCGATTTAATCTCAGTTCCCCAGAACAGCCCGATGAAATTGCATACTCTCGGCAGAATGGTGAAGTTTTTATTAGCGAAACCATCAGCAGCGTTGTCAAGGATGCCCAAGGCCAAACTCTGGGATTTCTCGCCATCATCCGCGATATTAGCCATCGCCAGCAAACCGCAACCCGTTTGCAACTTCTCGAACGAGCGATCGCTGCTAGTAGCAACGGCATTATCATTACCGATCCCACCCAACCTGATAACCCACTGATTTGGGCTAATCCCGGATTTGAGCGGATGACGGGTTACTCAATCTCTGAAGTTATCGGCAAAAACTGCCGCTTCTTACAAGGGCCAGAGACCAATCAAACCGGTTTAGCCGAATTGCGGACAGCTCTGTGTGAAGGAAGAGAGTGCCGCGTCATTTTGCGTAACTATCGTAAAGATGGCACCTGCTTCTGGAACGATCTGTCGATTTCGCCCGTGCGGGACGAAAGTGGGAAATTGACTCACTATGTTGGCGTGCAGGCTGATATTAGCGATCGCAAACAGGCTGAGGAAGAACGAGACCGATTTTTTACCCTCTCGCTTGACATGCTTTGTATTGCTGGCTTTGACGGGTATTTTAAGCGCTTGAATCCGGCCTGGGAAAAAACCTTGGGCTTCACAACCGCAGAACTTTTAACCCAACCCTACCTGGATTTTGTCCATCCGGAAGACCGCGAGACCACTATCGCTGAAGCCCAAAAACTGACGACTGGTACGGACACGATCGCGTTTGAGAATCGTTATCGCTGTAAAGATGGCTCCTACAAGTGGATTATGTGGAATGTTACTCCCTTGGTGGGAGAGGGGTTACTCTACGGCGTCGCTCACGATGTCACCTCGCGCAAGCAAGTGGAAAAAGCCCTTAAGCAAAGTGAAGAACGCTGGCAATTAGCATTGCGAGGTAACAATGATGGCATCTGGGATTGGAACATCAAAACCAATGAAGCGTTCTTCTCAGCTCGGTGGAAGGAAATGCTAGGTTACGAAGATTGTGAAGTTTCTAATCACTTAGATGAATGGACTAAAAGAATACATCCCGAGGATATTGGTTTGGTCACCCAGCTAGTCCAAGATCACTTTGCCAAGAAAACTCCGTTTTACATTAGCGAGCATCGCCTTCTGTGCCAAGATGGCACTTACAAATGGATTTTGGATCGAGGTCAAGCCCTTTGGGATGAAGAGGGAAACCCCGTGCGCATGGCCGGTTCCCATACAGATATCACCGAGCGCAAGCGGGCAGAAGAAGCTCTCAGGGAAAGTGAAGCCCGCTTTCGGGTGATGGCTGACAGTGCGCCAGTGCTGTTGTGGGTAGCCGGGACGGATCGAGGCTGTACGTTTTTCAATCGCTCTTGGTTGAAATTTACTGGACGTGCCTTAGAGCAAGAACTGGGTGACGGTTGGAAAGAAGGGGTACATCCAGAAGATCGGCAGCGCTACTGGGATACCTACACCACAGTCTTCAGCGCCCGCCAAAATTTCCGGATGGAGTACCGCTTGCGACGTGCTGATGGCGAGTACCGCTGGCTTTTAGATACAGCCGTCCCTCGCTTTACTCCCGACGGTAGTTTTGCCGGTTACATTGGTTCTTGCATCGATATCACAGATTTTAAAGAAAGCCAGCAGGCTCTGCAATATTCCCAGTCTCTATTGGCTGGAGTGTTGAATAGCTCCCTAGATGGGGTAATGGCATTCGAGGCGGTGAGGGATAGTCAGGGTAAAATCGTTGATTTTAAGTGGCTCTTGGTCAATCCAGCCGCAGAAAAAATGGTTGGGCGGGCGAGCGGCGATTTAATTGGCAAGCATTTACTAGAAGAGATGCCAGGAAATCGGGAAGAAGGACTATTTGACCTGTATGTCCGGGTTGTGGAAACAGGGGAACCTGTGGAAAGGGAATTCTATTACGAACACGAACAGGTTAAAGCTTGGTTTCAAAATGCTGCGGTCAAGTTGGGCGATGGCTTTGCCGTAACCTTCCGGGACGTAACAGATCGCAAGCAGGCCGAGGCAGAACTCAAGCGACAGCGAGACTTCCTGAATGCGGTAGTGGAAACAGCCAGTGAAGGCATCACCGTCAGCGACGAACAGGGCAACTTCATTATCTATAACTCCTACATGCAGGAGATTACAGGTTACTCGCGCCAAGAAGCACAAACCTCCAATTTTCCTGCCCTCCTCTATCCCGATCGCCCCTACCGGGCACGAGCCTATGCTGCTATTGAAGCTGCTCTGGAGGGCAACAATGTTAACAACCAGGAGTGGGAGGTTACTCGCAAAAATGGGGACAAACGCAGCGTTCTGATTTCCACTAGAACTTTGATTTACGAGCGCCACCGCTGGTTGATCGGTACAGTCGGAGATATTACCGAGCGCAAGCGAGCTGAGGCAGAGTTATATCGGAAAAGCTTTGAGCTAGAAGCTATTGTCAATGCCTTTCCCGATTTGTATTTTCGCCTCAATCGGGAGGGTCAAATTCTCGACTATAAAGCTGCTAGTGGTTCCGATTTGTACGTCTCTCCGGAAACATTTCTGGGCAAGCCAGTCCAAGAAATTCTGCCCCCGGAGGTGGGCAACAAAATTTATAATTCCATCAATCAGGTTCTAGAGGAAAAAGCCCTAGTCAGTGTCGAGTATTCCTTGTCTCTAGAACAAGGTCAACAAAGCTATGAAGCCAGACTCCTCCCATTCCTTGAAGATCAGGTGATTGCGATCGTGCGCAACATCACCGATCGCAAGCAGGTAGAGCAAGAAATTCGAGCCGGAGAAGGGGCAATCCGAGCCTTATATCGAGTGGCTTCAGCGCCAAAACTCAACTTTGAGCGGCGCTTACAAGGACTTTTAGCCATGGGCAGGCGGCACTTAGGTTTTGATATTGGCATTCTCTCTCGCATTCAAGGGGAGGATTACCAGGTCATTGCAGCTCAAGTCCCACCTCAATTTCCGCTTCAGATTAAGGCTGGAGATGTTTTTGATGTAGGGCAGACCTGCTGTGGCGAAACGATTCAGGCCAAAGAGCCAATTTGTTTCGAGTCACCGATCAACTTGCCCTGGCCAAATCATCCTGCTGATGCTGTCTTCCAGATCCAATCCTACATTGGGATGCGGGTAACAGTCGGGGGAATTCCTTACGGCACCCTCAATTTTTCCAGTGTCAATCCCCACCCTGCACCCTTGAAAACAGGAGATCGCCAACTGTTAAAACTCATGGCTCAATGGGTGGGCAATGAGATAGAACGCACCTCAGCTAAAATAGCGCTAGAAAGACAACTACAGCGGGCTTTGCTACTCGAACAAATTACTCAAGAGATTCGCCAAAGCCTAGACAGCAAACAAATTTTTCATACCGCAGCCACCCAAATTGGTCGAGCATTCGGCGTTAACCGTTGCCTCATTCACAGCTATATTACTGAACCTGCCCCCCACATTCCTTTGGTGGCGGAGTATCTAGAACCCGGTTACCCATCCCTTTTAGGGGTAAAAATTCCGATCGCGGGCAACCCTCATGTCCAAAAGGTACTCTCTCAAGACCAAGTCGTGGTTTCTCTAGATGTCTACGCTGATCCTCTCTTAGCAAACTCCCATACTATCTGCCACCAAATTGGTCTGAAATCGATGCTGTCAGTGCGCACTTCTTATCAGGGAGAAACTAATGGGGTAATTGGAGTCCATCAGTGCGATCGCATTCGCCAGTGGACAAAGGATGAAATCGAACTCTTAGAAGCTGTTGCCGCTCAAGTTGGGATTGCTCTGGCTCAAGCAGAACTGCTCTTGGGCGAGAAACAGCGACGGGAAGAACTGACCTTAAAAAATATCGCCCTCCACAAAGCTAAACAGGAGGCAGAAGTGGCAAACCGGGCAAAAAGTGAATTTCTAGCCATGATGAGCCACGAAATCCGCACCCCCATGAATGCCGTGATTGGTATGACCGGACTGCTGTTGGATACACAACTCACTCCCGAGCAGCGGGACTTCGTCACTACCATTAGCAACAGCGGTGAAGCCCTCCTCACTATCATTAACGATATCCTCGACTTCTCCAAAATTGAATCTGGCAAGCTGGATTTGGAGGAGCAACCCTTTGACCTGCGCATTTGTGTAGAGGAAGCTCTCGATCTTCTAGCTCCCCAAGCTACTACTAAAGGTCTAGAACTCGCCTACCTGATTGACCCCAAAACTCCCCTCACCATCGTGGGTGATAGCACTCGCCTCCGACAAATTCTCGTAAATCTGCTTAGTAATGCCGTTAAATTCACCCAAACAGGTGAGGTAGTCGTTTCCATAACTCACCCCACGACCAATGACCCATTACTAATTAAGAATACTAATAACCCCAACCAACCAACAACCAACAACCAACAACCAACAACTATTTTTTACGAAATCCAATTTGCCGTCCGCGATACTGGCATTGGCATCCCTAGAGAACGAATGGATCGCCTCTTTAAGCCTTTCAGCCAGGTTGATGCTTCCATGACTCGCAATTATGGTGGGACAGGGTTGGGGTTAGTGATCAGCAAACGCTTGTGTGAAATGATGGGCGGTCGAATGTGGGTTGAGAGTAAGGTTGGGGAGGGGTCTACATTTTATTTCACAATGATAGTCAAGGCTGCTAGTGGAGACACAAGCACTCCCAGTTCTACAAGACCCGCTGACCTTGTCCCTCAACCCGAATTAACCGGAAAACGCATCCTCATCGTTGATGACAATGCCACCAATAGGCAAATTCTCAGCTTGCAAGCTCAGTCTTGGGGAATGCAAATCAAGGCTGTAGAATCAGCAGCTCTAGCCTTAGATTACCTGACTCAAGGAGAGAAGTTTGACATTGCGGTTCTAGATTGGCAAATGCCAGAGATGGATGGCCTGGATCTGGCTATACAGATTAAACGTTTGCCCAACGGCCAAGAACTACCTTTAGTCATGCTGAGTTCAGTAGGCCGACAGTCCCTAGAAGAATCATCAGCCACAGCTAGCTTTACTGCGTTTCTAACCAAACCGATTAAGCAATCCCAGCTCTATAATATTTTTATAAGTATATTAGGCCGACAGCGAATTTCGGTTCGCCCCAGCTCGCCATCGCCAGGGCAATTGAACTTACTGTTAGCCCAACAGCTGCCATTACGCATTCTGCTAGTGGAAGATGTGGCGGTCAACCAAAAGGTGGCTCGCCAGATGTTACAGAGGTTAGGCTACCGTACTGATGTGGCTAACAACGGACAAGAGGCACTGGATTCCCTGCGTCGTCAGTCCTATGATGTTGTGTTTATGGATGTCCAGATGCCGGAAATGGACGGCCTGGAGGCCACTCGCCGCATCCGCCAAGAGGGGTCATCTCCATGTCAACCTTGGATTATTGCCATGACTGCTCATGCCATGCAGGGGGATCGTGAAGAATGTTTCAAAGCTGGAATGAATGATTATATCAGCAAGCCGATCCGGCCTGAGGCGATCGCTCAAGCTCTGCATCAATACTCCCAAGCCAATTCTGGAAGCCCCTCGTTAAGTAATGACACTAACAAGCAATCATCTATATCTGTGGAAGTGGCACAGCCAAACTCCGTACCACCTATCGATACCCAGGTGCTGGAAAATTTCCGGGAAATTGCCGGCGACGATTTTGAAGGATTGCTAGCTGAGGTGATTGACAGCTACCTAGAAGACTCGCCCTCAAGGCTGCAAGCTATTAGTGACGCGATCGCTCAAGATGATGCCAAAGGCTTGCAACAATCAGCCCATGCTCTGAAATCATCGAGTCTTACGGTTGGGGCAAGTCTCTTCTCTCAACTATGTGCAGCGCTAGAATCTATAGGTCGCGCTGGTACGACTCAGGGAGCCTCTAAACTGCTTTCACAGCTTGATGCTGAGTATGAAAGAGTCAAAGCTGCTTTGGAACTACAGCATCCTGGGAGGCAAGGATGAACGAGCCTGACGTTCGCCAGAAAACCCCTCTGATTCTGATTGTGGATGATGAAAAGACCCTGCGGCTCTTACTGCGTCGGGCAATGGAGCAAGAGGGGTATCAGGTTATTGAGGTTTGTGATGGAGAAGAATGCTTAGCCGCCTGCCAGCAGCAATTGCCCGATATCGTGCTTTTGGATGCCATGATGCCCGTAATTGATGGGTTTGCCTGCTGCGCTCAATTGCAACATGCCTTTGGAGAACAATGCCCTCCTGTATTGATGATTACGGGACTGAACAACCAAGAATCTGTAGACCGTGCTTTCGAGGCTGGGGCAACTGATTATATTACTAAGCCCATTCACTGGGCAGTGCTGCGGCAACGAGTACGGCGTTTGCTACAAACCCGTTGGGCAATGGCTGAGTTACGACGCAAGATCGAACACGAGCGTTTGCTCATGGCTCAGTTAGAGGCAGCAAATCGGGAGTTACAACGCCTCGCCTCAATGGATGGTTTGACCCAAATTGCCAACCGCCGTGTCTTTGACGAATGCTTGCAGCAGGAATGGAAACGATTGTCAAGAGAGCAAGCACCGCTGTCTTTGATTCTGTGCGATATTGATTTTTTCAAAACTTATAACGATACCTACGGGCATCAAGCAGGAGATGAGTGCCTCAAACAAGTTGCCCATATTATTCAGCAAACAGTGAAGCGTCCTGCTGATTTGGTGGCTCGTTATGGGGGAGAGGAATTTGTAGTGATTTTACCGAACACTGAGATCAAAGGAGCCGTTCACATTGCCCAAGAGATTCGCTCTGAATTGCGAGCTAAGGCGATCGCTCATGCAGGTTCTCGGGTGAGCAACTTTGTGACTCTTAGTTGTGGCGTAGCCAACATGATTCCCCATCCGGGAACCTCTCCTCATCAACTCATTGCTGAGGCCGATCGAGCGCTCTATCAGGCTAAAGTAGAAGGACGCGATCGGGTAGTCAGCGCCCTGGTCGGGACTGAGTTGAAAACTGCTGTAAGTTAAGCTTTTTAAGCTTTTTTTGACAACGAGGGGAAGTATATTGTGTCTCTTGCGATCGCCCCCTAATTTCCCCTAGAACAAAAAAACCCAGCTTGGTTTAGCTGGGGTTGTCAATGGGATAGCAATGTAGAAACTCTCTAGGAAGACTATTAACTAACAGCCAGTGCGGTTAGAACTAAGAAATTAACGAACAGAAGCGCGATCGCACCTTGAAACGCATAACGGCGCTTTTGGTCTTGGTTTGGGTACTCGGCGTAGTACACGGGGCTTTCAGGAGCGTAGTTGTTCAGGATGCCTTCTGGAGTGGTGGTGGTGTACATATCGTTTCTGGTTTCTATTTGTTAACTTATGTAAATTAATGTAACGAATATTTTACAGAATGGCAAGGGGCATGATATCAATTCTGGTTTTGTCCTTGATAAGCGCGGCTTAATTGTACGGATTTGAAGGCGATCGCCTATTTCCCCCTAGAACCCATTTCCCTTAGAACCACATGCTGCGGCAGACAGACAAAAAAAACCCACGGCTAGGGGCAGCGTGGGGCAGGAAAATTATAGTCCACTTGCACTTATATCTGAGCCTGCACCCCTTATGCAGAATTCATACAACAAAGACGGTGCGTTAGGAGAGCATAACGCACCCTACGAATAGAGGCTGTGCGTAAGGTGCGGTATTCCTCACCTGGCTCATCGGTTAGCACAACCTTGCACATCTTGCAGGTTTAATCGACTAACTGTTACATTTATTTACATAAAGAAACGAAAGTTCACTGAGGTAAACGGAAATGACTATTTTAATTGCACTGTTTGTTATCGGATGGGTAGCTGCTTCAGTTTTAGGAACCTTGGCTTATTTCCGAGGCGAACAGTCCAAGCCCATCCACGAGCGTAACTGGCGGTCTGAGTCTTTCGCCAAGCTAGCCAAGTCTATTACTGGTACTGAGATTGATTACAGCGAGCGGACTCCTGCCTATCGTATGGATGCTTTTGCTAGCAGCACGCTGCCTAACTAATACAGATTTGACGTTGTAAGGTGTTATCACCCCAGCTGTAATAAGCTGGGGTTTTTTCAGTTATTACGCAGCTACACTATATATAGGAGAGATGGTGCGTTAGCTTCAGCGTAACTACTAATAGAGGCGGTGGGTAAGTATTATTTCCTTTGGGGTTTGTGCGCTCGCTGATCTAACTTGTGCAATGAATCACGCTACATCAAATGCGCTACAGTGACGATGGCACAACAATTAGAGGGTGAAACGAAACGATGTCGGTAGAGCTGACTTCCATAATCGACATTAGCAATGAAACACAAAAAGAGCATTACCCGGAGATCCGGCCTAATGCTCATCGGAGTTCTGCGACGCCAACACGCCAGACATGGACAATTGAAGACAGTGAGAAGCTCTATCGGATTCAGGGATGGGGAGAACCATACTTTTCCATTAACGCTGCCGGTCATGTTACCGTTTCTCCCAAAGGCGATCGCGGTGGGTCTTTGGATTTGTTGGAACTGGTAGAAGCACTCAGGAAACGCAACTTGGGACTGCCTCTTTTAATTCGCTTTTCCGATATCTTGGCCGACCGGATCGAGCGGTTGAATGCCTGTTTTGCTAAAGCGATCGCTCGCTACAAATACCCCGGCACTTACCAAGGTGTCTATCCAGTTAAGTGCAACCAGCAAAGACATCTAGTTGAAGATTTAGTGCGGTTCGGCGAACCCTATCAGTTCGGTTTGGAAGCGGGTTCTAAACCCGAACTCACGATCGCTCTAGCCACCTTAAAGACGCCAAATTCCCTGCTGATTTGTAATGGCTACAAAGACCGGGAATACATTGAAACCGCCCTGTTAGCGACGCGGTTGGGACACCGACCTTTGATTGTTTTAGAGCAAGTCGAAGAAGTGCAACTCGTAATTGATGTTGCCGCTCAATTAGCCATCGAACCCGTAGTGGGAGTACGGGCGAAATTGAGTACCAAAGGCACGGGACGTTGGGGAACCTCTACAGGCGATCGCGCTAAATTTGGTCTAACTATTCCGGAGATTCTCACTTGCGTTGAACTGCTGCGGAATGCGGGAATGCTCAATTCCTTACAGTTATTACATTTCCACATCGGCTCTCAAATCTCTGCTATTAGTGTCATCAAAGATGCTATCCGCGAAGCCAGCCAAATTTACGTGGAACTCCGTGCCTTGGGAGCCAACATGCAGTATCTCGATGTTGGTGGCGGTTTAGCGATCGACTACGACGGCTCTAAAACTAACTTCCACGCCTCAAAAAACTACAACATGCAGAACTATGCCAACGATATCGTGGCCGAGGTGAAAGAAGCTTGCGAAGCCCGACAGTTACCCGTTCCCACACTGATTAGCGAAAGCGGTCGGGCAATTGCCTCTCATCAATCTGTCCTAATCTTCGACGTTCTCAGTACCAGTAACGTCCTCTCTAAAGAACCTGAACCCGTCCAGGAAAGAGAACATCTAATTATTCGCAACCTGTGGGAAACCTATCGCACTATTAACATCGAAAATTACCAAGAAGCTTACCACGACGCCATCCAGTTCAACGAAGAAGCAAAAAGTCTTTTTAGTCTGGGTTACCTCAGCCTGATCCAACGAGCCAGAGCCGAACAATTGTATTGGGCCTGTTGCGATCGCATTTTAAAACTGGTCAGGACTCAAGACTATGTCCCCGATGACCTCGAAGACTTGGAAAAAATCATGGCGTCGATTTATTACGTCAACCTATCGGTCTTCCAGTCTGTACCTGACTCCTGGGCAATTAATCAGCTATTTCCCATCATGCCTATCCACCGACTAAATGAGGAACCTACTTGCCGAGGTATTTTAGCGGATCTCACCTGTGACAGCGATGGCAAAATTGACCAATTTATCGATCTCCGAGATGTTAAATCAGTTCTAGAACTCCACCCACTCCGGGAACGCAGAAGCATTTCCGCCTCAATTCCCCATTCCTCTAATCAAGAACCTTATTACTTAGGTTTGTTCCTTGCTGGTGCCTACCAAGAAATTATGGGCAACTTACACAACCTGTTTGGGGATATCAACGCCGTCCATATCCAGTTAACCCCTAGAGGCTATGAAATTGAGCATGTGGTTAAGGGCGATACTGTAACCGAAGTTTTAGGTTACGTGCAGTACGACGCCGAAGATCTAGTTGAGAGTATTCGCCGCCGTACCGAACAGGCACTGCAAGACAACCATATTACCTTGGAGGAATCTCAACGGTTACTGAAGAACTACGAGCAGAGTTTGAGTAGCTATACTTATTTATCTTCCTAAGGGACTGCCCAAAAAATAAATTATACCAAATCCGCTGCCAT
>DNXU01000400.1:12936-17731 GCA_003505715.1 Cyanobacteria bacterium UBA8803
TTATCGAGTCGGATTTGGTATTATCCAGTCCATCAGGGCGAGTCAAGTTATTTTGTCGGCAACACTACTACTTAAAATAGCGACTCGCCCCTACATTGGATAATTTCCTAAGTGCATTAAGTCTGAATTACCGCTTCCACCCCCCTCTTAAGAATCCTGTTCAAAAACGAAAAGTAGTTCGGATTGTCCCCACGTAGATCGTATCATTACTCTCGTCGTGTTCCGGGTTAACAATCACCAATAGACCTGGAGTAATGTCGATATTGTCAGTAGCGCGAAACTTATAGAAAAGTTCTAGATGTAAAGCGGTGTCTTCATCTTCATACTCCCGGCCTTTAACCTGAAAATTATTATCAATTGCCTTCGGTGGTTGTCCAATGACTATACCCGCCACACTCCCTTCTGTACCAAAGTCCAAAAGGGCAAACGTTAATGCATAATTGAAAATCTCGGCTTCTGGCTCGTCTGGTAAATCTTGTGCGATCGCTTCAGTAAAACCAACCCAACCCCCAATAGTAAACCTGGAACTGACTCTAGTGCTGACTTCTAAACCATAGGAATTGACTGCTATACTCTCACTTTCACCGTCAAACGGATCGTTAGCGCGATCGCTCCCAGTCCCAGTGTCCAAGCTGTTGTAGGAGCGCACATAGGTTAAACCAATACCCACATAATCGCTAGGTGTAAACGTCAACTGGGCAATGGCACCGTAAGCACCAACAGCTATCCCCGTTTCTGGATCGTTGGCATCATCGGCAAGATACCCCAAACTCAAACTGACGAAATCACTAATTTTATAACGCAACCCCACCCCAGTACTACCCCCCTGTCCATAGATAGGGTTGCGCTTGCCAAAACGGGAGATGGGTTCTTCAAAGGCAGCATTTAGCTCGTCAGTAAAGCTACTCAAACTCCCCCCCACAGCTGAGATGTAAACCCTTACTTTCTTGCCCACAGGAAAGCGATATTCTAACTCGCTTAACTCCATATCATTCTCATCATCTCCTTCAATAGCTAAACGAGCCATCTCAGTTCCCGTCACCTCCCCAAAATCAGGAAGGTTTCTGCCTTGCAAACGGGTAGTGAGCCGATCTTTCCCCGTAAAGCTAGTCACCAAATCTAGACGCACCCGGTTGCTTAAGCTCATAGTTCGGTCAATCTTCTCACCACTGTCATCCGGTTTTTCCCCACCAGCAGCACTAATGGCAACGATCGCTTCTCCTTCCAGCTGAGTAGTTGTAGAAAATTGCCTGATTGCTAACTCATCCAGGCGATCTGTTCGTTCTTTGATCGCCTCCAATTCTCTACTAAATTCTTCTATTAATCGTTGGGCTATAGTTAAGTCCCCCCCAATTAAAGAGTTACTAAGTTGATTCAAGCAGGCGTTCAATCCTGCGGCGAACTCGTATCGGGTGAGGAACCGATTTCCTCGATAGGTGCCATCAGGGTATCCAACCATACAATCGTAGCGCTCGTTCAGAGACTGTAGCGCTTGAAAAGCCCAGTCGGTTGGTTGAACGTCTGAAAGTTCAGAAACCGGAGTAATTTCTGATAGAGGATCGCTTGGTTCAGGGTATTGATTAATTGGTTCGATTACTCCGCGATCGATACCGTCATCCTTGCTCCCTTCCTCACCTGTTTGGTAGCGATCGCCCACCATTAGGTCAACGACTGGAATCAGATTGGCTTGTTCTATAGCTGTAGTCGCTGGCTTTGGCTCTGTTTCAATACTTGGAGTTGCAGGACAGGCCGTATTTACCACGATCAAGGCAGCACCCAGGGTAGCTGGAACTTGCCCCAGAGCTTTCCAGAAAATTTTTAACACCTTTGTCCTTCTAAGTATGCCTTGTTCATTGTTTATAAGCTACCTCAATGAAAGCTTCCCCTGATCGCGATTACCATAAACTATTCAACCAAAAGCCCCCCAGCTTTGGGGGGAGTTGAATCCTACATTCCGCTTGCAATTCTTAATTTTCAATTGGCTCAAATTAATTTTGATTAAGGTGTCTGCTAGCATAACTCTTGGTAAGATAGCTATTAAGTAACTTGTCTATAGCCAGCAGAAATTTTTCAATCTCTTTTCTCTTAACCCCCAACTTCTTACCCAGTTTCTTGAAACGGTAGCTTAGGGGTCGGACGATGGTGCGTCTGCGCCGAGAACCTAATTTTTTGTACTTTGTTTTAAAATAACCATCCTCAGCCAGTCCCCACTTAGTTCGCAAGTGAGCCAAGCTAGCCAGCATCCAAGCATCACTCCAACGCAACATATAGAATTGCAGATCGCTAAACTCCAGTGGCGGCCCTGGTACATAGGTCACGAGACAGTCCGGCTCAAAATATACGCTACCTCCAGCTTGCCTGACAGTCATACAAAAATCGAGGTGTTCTTTAGTGCAGAGCATTCCTTCATCAAGGCCACCAATTTGAGCAAATATCTCCGTGCGAACCAGCATACAATGAAACTCCGCTAGCTCTGTTTCTGTTCGTTTGAGGTGGGGTCGCACGTCTGTCACCTGATGACCTTGCTTGTACATCTTCTCGCGCAGATGCAGCTGGTTGTGAATGTCAGTGACAATGTGGCATTCCCCACCAGCAAAGTGAATGGTTTCGTGTAAAGGCTGATCTTGACACATTAACGGGCCTACGACCGTGGCTTGTGTTTCCTCAGCACAAGTAACCAAAGTATTCAGCCAACCTGGAGAGACCACCACATCGTTATCAATAAAGACTAGGTACTTGGTCTGAACATAACTCCAACCGATGTTACGAGCGCGGTTAGGGGAGAGGTAGTAATTTGTTCTAACCAGTTGAAAGTTCTTGGCTGCTGCTTGAGTTTCCAGGTAGCGCTTGATTTTAGCTGGCGAATTGCCATCGACGTAAACCAATTTAAAAGGAATGTGGGTATGTTCGTAGATGCTCTCAAGGGACTCTTGGGTGAAGCTAAAACGTTCGCGAGGTACAACTACAATTGTGACTTGTGGGTCTGCCATTAGTGATAAGTTCATCAGTAAACCTCCTAAAAATTAAAAGAGAGAGGGGGAAGGGGAAAAAAATAAGGTATGGGATAGTAGGCTGATGTAGGGGTGGGTTTAGCGATAGAATTGATTATCTTACAATAAATCGTGTGCAAAACCCTCCCAGAGCTGAGAATAAGTTTATATTGGTTATTCTTACCTATCTAAACCCAAAGTTCATAAGTTCTTCTGCTCCCAAACTTGGAGTTTTGCAGTGATCGTCAGCTCTCATTCCTACTATTTGGTAAGGTAATTCTGAATTCAACAGTTGCTGATAGATTTCTACCAGTTCATCATTGAGCTTGTTCATGTCGTACTTATCTTGGACACGGGCACGACCGGAGCGCCCTAGCTCTGGCCAGAGTTCCGGATGCTCGATCAGATAGCTAACCTTAGTAGCGATCGCATCAGCATCCCGTTCGGGAACTAAAAAGCCTGAAACCCCATCTTCAATTAATTCCGGGATGCCACCGTGTAACGTGCCAATCACAGGTAACCCCATCGCCATGGCTTCTTTTAAGGTATTAACAGGGGCGTCTTGATTACCATCGGCAGCTGTGACGCTAGGAGCAATTAAAATATGAGAGCGATCCAGAATTTTAATGAGTTCTTCCTGCTGTTTCCAGCCCAGTAGTTTGATGATATGACTAACCTGAAGTTCTGCAATCAGTTTTTGGAAATCTTCCTTAAGAGGCCCATCACCAATAATGTTGTACTCGATACCAGGGTAAATCTCAGCTAGCTTAGCGATCGCTCTAATACCATACTCTATCCCTTTTTTTTCTACCAGGCGACCCGTAGTAGCAATCCGCACTCGACCATCAGCAGGCCAATAACGGGGGGTAAAGGCAAACTTACTGCAATCAATTCCCGAACCGAGGACAAGAATTTTCGTTTCCTCACAGCCGAGTTTGATGGCTCGCTGTCTAAAAAATTCGCAGTTAGTCAGGAAAAAGTCTCCTTCTTGAAAAAGGCGATCGTAAACCCGTTCGCCCCACTTTTTCAGATACTTACTAATATCAGAACCCCGAAACGTGGTGAGCAGCTTGCCTTGGAGCAAACCCATATTCCGAAACAGCAAACCCATCAAACCCAACGAGCCAAACTGACAGTGGATAATGTCGTAGGATTTCCCATCTAGAAACGGTATTGCTTTGTAGAGCAACTTGAAAGACTTGGCTCGCTTACCGTACTTAGCAACATCTAACAGTTCCCAACAAGCTAAGGGGTTCCTGTAAAAATTTGCCAACAGTAACCCATAGCCTTGCAGTTTTTGCCATGATGCAGTTGCCGGAAGCTGTGGCGAGTAGTAGGTACGTTCTAGGAGATTGTATTGTTCTACAATGGGATGCACTTTAGAGGTATCGTCCGAGGGGCCATCAAGGGCGTAGATATCTACTTCATGGCCGCGATCGATCAACCCAGCAATCTGATTGAGGATGAAGGTTTCTGATAAAACGGGAAAATTGCCGACTAAGAATGCTATTTTCATGGTAGATTTATTGCGACTATTTTTGTTACTTAATGATTTGAATTGTGTCCAGACACTAGCAGAGCTAGAATTGGCACCTTTTTGGTACTTCTTACGCTCAGCATCAGGTTGAATTATATCTAGGTGGCGTAGGTGGAAAGTGGTAAACTTGTCCTTACTGGTTGATTCTGTAAGTTTTGGTGAGGTAATTCTGAATTCAACAGTTGCTGATAGATTTCTACCAGTTCATCATTGAGCTTGTTCATGTCGTACTTATCTTGGACACAGGCACGACCGGAGCGCCCTAGCT
>DNXU01000364.1:0-388 GCA_003505715.1 Cyanobacteria bacterium UBA8803
GGTTGTTAGTTGTTGGTTGTTGTGATAGCTAATATCCCGGATCTAAGCATATTCCTAATCGGCACCATGAACTATCAACCTGAATTATGAACTATAACTTCTAAACTGCTGTTGCTAAAAAACCCCCGACTCAATTGGCCTGGGGGAGTAGAGCTATGAGGAAATGTGAAGATTCTTAAGTATTAGAATCGCTTATTTATTTGAGCGGGGCAAGATCAGTTCTGGTATGGGTAACGATTAGTAAACTGATCTTGACAAATATCACATTTTAATAAATTTTCTCCCAAAGGGAACCTACAAAATGTCATGAGTGGTTAGACCATAGCAGTTCTCCTTGGGCTAAAATACGCTACCTCACCCCTCAGTCCCTCACTCCCTCACTCCTCAT
>DNXU01000364.1:694-4983 GCA_003505715.1 Cyanobacteria bacterium UBA8803
TCATCCCTCATCCCTCATCCCCAGTTCCCAGGAACTTCACCAACTGCTCTAACTTTGACCAAGCGGCACCGCTTTTCATAACCTCTGTTGCCAGTTGAATTCCTGCTTGGTGATCTGCCAGCGGTACAACACCGCCCACTTGTAGCGCTAAAGAGGCATTCAATGCTACTACATCCTGCTGCGCTGGCGTCCCCTTACCCTGCAAGACATGCCGCAAAATTGCCATATTTTCTTCTACATCCCCACCCCGTAGTGCTTCTGTCGGGGCTGGTTTTAAGCCTAACTGCTGGGGATTGAGGACAGACAAACGGACTTCGCCGTTTGATAGCAGCGCCAAGTCGGTTTCGTCTGCTAATCCCGCCTCATCGAGTTTTTCCCGTCCGTAAACAGCGATCGCAGTTTGGGTTCCCAGTTTACCCAAAGCCTCAGCGACAATCGCTACCAGGTTGGAGTCACACACCCCAATCACTTGGCCTGTGGGGCGCAATGGGTTTACTAGCGGCCCTAACAGGTTAAACACCGTTCGCACTTTCAGAGTTTGCCGCAGGGGGGCTACGGCTTTCAGGGCAGGGTGCCAACCACGGGCAAATAGAAAAGTCACGCCCACTTCATCAAGGGCTGATTGTACTTGAACAGGTGGGGCTGATAAGTTGACGCCTAGGGCTTCTAAAACGTCGGCTGAACCAACCCGACTAGAGGCAGAACGATTGCCATGCTTCGCTACTCGCACGCCAACAGCAGCAGCAACAAAAGCCACAGCGGTGGAGATATTAAAGGTTGAGGCACCATCTCCACCCGTACCACAGGTATCTATCACGGGTGTGTTGTGGTCAATTGCTGTTTTTTGTAAGGATTGGGATTGCAGTACCTGAACCATCCCCACGAGTTCTTCAACTGAGACCCCTTTAGCCTGGATGGCAGCCAGAATCGCGCCGGATAAAACAGGGGGTATTTCCTCATTCAGCCATCCCTGCATCAGCTGTGATGCTTGGTCGGTAGATAAAGATTGTCGGTCGAGTAGCTGTTGCAGCAAGCTAGGCCAATTAGAAGTGGTTGGGGCTATCACTTTAGACAGACATTATTTTGGATACCCTATTTTATAATTGTATGTCTTTTGCGTTACCATTGGGGTTTGTTTTTCAATAGCATGATGCCATAGCCACCAAACGTAGTCTAATTGCAATAGGGTGGCTCTGTTAAGGAGCGAGGGGCAAGTTGAGCGCTTTGGAAGAATTACTGACTATGCCACTTGGAGATCGATTAGCTGACTTAAGCAATCCAGACCTGTTCTCCACATTTGTGGAACAGATGCCTGCTGCTGTAGCCATGCTCGACTGCAACCTGCGCTACCTGATGGTATCTCGTCGGTGGCTGATTGATTACAATCTGGAAAACCAAGATATCATTGGTCGCTCTCATTATGAAGTCTTTCCCCTGTTACGCAGTGAGGAGGCAACAGCAGGAGATGGCAGGGGATGGGTAGAAATAGTGGACGGCATCCCCACACCTATTCACTCTCACCATCAGTGGCAGGAAATTTATACATTGTGTTTAGCAGGCCAAGCTCAGCAAGGACAGTCCGAGTATTTCATTAAATCTAACGGTTTGCGGCAAAGGGTCAAGTGGGAAATTCAACCTTGGCGAACCCATACTGGTGAAATTGGTGGAGTGATCATGTTGACTGAGTTCTTGCCCTATCACAGTTTTTGCGATGCTTCCCTGAAGGAGACGAGCTTCAGCAAAGAACCGAATGGACAGCTACAGCAGGAGATTGCCGAGCGCAAGCAAGCCCAAGCGTTGCAGCAGGAATCACAAGAGCAGTATCGCTCCCTAATTGCAGCAATGGCAGAGGGGATCATCGTACAGGATACCAATGGAACGATCCGCACCTGCAATGCGGCAGCAGAACGTATCCTGGGGCTGTCGGGGGATCAAATTAGGGGGCAGACTTCTACAAATCCTCACTGGCGGGCGATTAAAGCCAACGGCGAGCCTTTACCTCCGGAAGAATATCCGATTAACGTTACCCTGCGTACCGGAAAGCCGATGACCGATGTGGTTATAGGTCTTTACAAACCTGATGGTACTCTAATTTGGCTCACTATTAATTCACAACCGTTGTTTTATCCCAATGAAACTAAACCCTATGCAGCAGTTGCATCCTTTATTGATATTACCAAGCCCAAAGAAATAAAGGCTCAACTGCGTGAGAGTGAAGAACGCTTCCGCGCCACCTTCGAGCAAGCAGCAGTTGGGATTAAACACACCTCTATTGAGGGTAAATTAATCCGGGTGAACCAAAAATTTTGCGACATTGTGGGCTACACCCGTGAGGAATTGTTGGGACTCAGCTGTCAAGTTCTTACTCATCCCGATGATTTAGAGAGCGATCGCTCCCATGCGCGATCGCTCTTAGTTGGAGAAATGGAGACCTACTTCTTAGAAAAACGCTACCTGCGTAAAAATGGCACCTCTGTCTGGGTGCAAATTACCACATCGTTAGTCCGTACTCCTGAAGGTAATCCCAAATACTTCCTCAATGTTGTTCAAGATATTAGCCTGCGCAAAACGGCTGAATCTGCTTTATTGCGATCGGAATCCCGATTGCGAGAACAGGCGCGGCGGGAAGCACTTTTGAATCGACTCTCAACTGAAATTCGCAACAGTCTGGAACTCAGCACGATTCTGGAAACCACCGTCCAGGAAATCCGCCAGATGTTGCAAATCGATCGCTGCCATTTCGCTTGGTATCATCCTCATGAAGTGCAGTCCTACTGGGAGGTGGTTAAGGAAGCTCGCCATCGGGATCTGCCATCTTTAATAGGTCGCTATCCAGCTAATATTGTGGGAACGTTAGCTCAGGAGTTGTTGAATCTAGAAATTCTCCAGATCGATGATGTCGAAAAGAGCGACGACCCGGTTTTTCGGCAGTTTGCCCGTTCTCTGGGCTATGCCTCGGTGTTGCTGTTACCCATGCAAGCTCCCTCTGGGACAATTGGTGTAATTAGTTGCAGTCACACTCGTGGGGCTAGACCTTGGATGGATAGCGAAGTGGAACTTCTGCAAGCAGTGATCGGCCAACTTTTGATTGCCATGAAGCAGGCTGAACTCTACGCTGCTAGCTGTCGAGCAACTCAGCAAGCTCAAGAGCAAGCGGCTCAATTGTCCCAAGCTTTGTATAAGTTGCAGCGCACTCAAGCCCAACTGCTGCACAGTGAAAAAATGTCTAGTTTGGGTCAGCTGGTTGCTGGTGTGGCTCACGAAATTAACAATCCGGTCAACTTCATTTACGGCAATCTCACCTACGCCCAAGAATATTACCATGACCTCTTAAGTCTGGTGCAACTTTATCGGACGGCTTACCCCAATCCCTCTGCTGTTATCCGAGAACGAATCGATGCGATCGACTTGGATTTTATCATGAGCGACCTGGCTAAACTCCAGAACTCGATGAAGGTTGGTGCTGAACGCATTCGGGAGATCGTGCAATCGCTGCGCACCTTTTCCCGCTTAGATGAATCGGGGCGTAAGCTGGTGGATCTTCACACTGGGATTGAAAGTACCTTGATGATTCTTCAGTATCGGTTCAAAGGTAAACCGGGGTTTCCTAGTATCTCTGTGATTAAAGATTACGGTGAGTTACCCTTGGTAGACTGTTGTCCGGGACAGCTGAATCAGGTCTTTATGAATCTATTGACCAATGCCATAGATGCCTTAGAGGAAAAAATGGACGGTTATCAGCTACAGGCTAGGGGTAATCCGTTGAACATTACCACTCACTTCTTACCGACGATTACGATCCAAACTGGTTTTGTTGATCGAGATACTTGTGAGGATGGAGAGCAAGAGGATAAGGAGACATCCTTGGGAGAGGCAGATTGCCCTGAATCTAGGAATTCTTACGTTTTCATTCGCATCGCCGACAATGGCCCTGGGATGACGCAGCAAACACAAAAACAGCTATTTGACCCCTTCTTTACCACTAAGCCTGTGGGTCGAGGTACGGGTTTGGGCCTAGCAGTTAGTTACCAAATTGTGGTGGAAAAACACAGAGGTAGTTTGCAATGCTATTCCGCACCTGGGCAAGGTGCTGAGTTTGTGATAGAAATTCCGGTGACGCCAACGCCCCCCTAGCCCCCCAAGATTGAGGGGAACCAGAAGTTTCTCCTCTCTTTCCTTGGGGGTCGGGGGGGCAAAATGCTCAAGTCCTGTGGGGTTTTCTTTATTACGGAAAAAAAACTCTTCCCATTCCCCATTCCCCAAATGATATCATGTCCGGTTGATTAACC
>DNXU01000364.1:5066-9080 GCA_003505715.1 Cyanobacteria bacterium UBA8803
CTAAACCCGCCCCTACAGATATGATGGGTGTTTGACCGGACATGATATGACAGAGTGTGACTCTTCTGGGTGCGGAATGTGGGTCAAATACCTTGCTCTCGTAAAATAAGATTTTTTACCTCTTGAGGGAAGCGCTCATCATCTAGTATCTCAGCTAGTAAGGGGGATTTTTTTCCTTGACTATGTCCAATGGCGATAACTACAGCATCCATATTTGCGATGGGGAGAGTGTTATCCTCTCGGATAAAATCTTCTCTAACAATTTGGCCCAAAAATTCTGGATTTAATTTGCCCAGTTTATCTAAAAGGCCGATCGCAAAGGAAATATGAACTGCTCTATTAATATCGGTGGCGCGTAAAAGCTGGCGCGTGCATTCACAGAGCTGAGAACTGAGATGGTGGTGTTCGAGGTTGGCAATATTTTTTAGGGTAATAAAGGCTGATTGGGCAATGCCGCTATCAATGAATTTATCTTGTTTATGATTAATCTGCTTCTGGGTTAGCTGGAATGTGGTTTCTGCTAATGTGGGAGAAATAGCTCCCGTGACCTGAACCCAACATTCGATGATTTTGTAAAGGGGTTGGATTAATTCGGGAGCTTGCTCATCAGCCAAAATCGTGCAGATCCTTAAAAGTTCAGACTCAGTCACTGAACAACCAGTTTTGATGAGTTCAGCTACTGCTTTTAAACAGTTGTGCCGTACTCCTAAAAAGCGGGATAGTTCTAGGATGGAGAAAAAAGCTGTGACGGCTATGGGTGTTGGTTTTTCTACCCAAGTGAGAATGATTTTGGAGGTAGAAAGGGCAATTTCGCGAGAGTCATCAAGACAGAACTTTAATAGTTGGGATACGGATTCAGGGGAGCGCTCGGTTTCATAGCGGCGTTGATAGAGCTTGAGTAAAGCTTGGCGGGATTCTTTAAATGTGGCGGTGCTTTCCAGGTAAGATTCAATTGATGGGGGAATATGATTAAGTTTTTTCAGAATTGAATTGATTTGGGTTGGTTTGAGCTTGGGAATAAGTTCAGATAGCAACTCTCCAACTAGCTGCTCTACTTGGGGGGAAGTATGAGCCAAGATATCTAGTAGGGGGATTAATTGTAGAGGGCGATCGCTCATACCAGCCGAGAGCCATTGGGCCAAGGACTCAACGAGGTTTGGCGCAAGCGGTAGTTGGTGGTTGCCAGTATTATTTAATTCTCTTAATAACTGAGAGATGGTGGAAAAGCGATTAGGCGATACGGTATTGAGCGGGATATTGAGCAATGCTGCTGCTACAGCATTCCCAGCACCGTTCTTGATCGCTTCACCAATGGCAACGTGATGGCGGCGGATCAGTTGGCCATCGGTGGGTGACTGGTGGGTTGGGAAGAGAGGTTGGATCAGGGTGTCGAGTAGTTGAGGGTCATGAGCAGCTTGGGCACCAACTGCTGCGGCTTGGATTAAATCCCAGTCGGCGGGGAGTGGAGCGTAGAGGGCTTCTATCCAGGACTTGCCAAAGGGAGAATCTCCTGATTTGATTAAATTAGGGAGGGTTTGTTTGAGCAGTGCTACGGCTGAGTCCCTTTCCTTGAATTGTTCTGAGGTCGGTTTTTGAATAATTGCCATCAGTAAATCCCGTTTGAGTCGATCGGGAACATCTGTAGCTAAGTAAAATTCCAGCACTAGCCAGCGAGTCAAACCGCCAAACCGAAAATAATGCTCTTTTAAGGCAGGCAATACATCTAGGTCAATTCCCCCTCGTTTGGGCATTTTGATGTAAGTGCCAATGAGTTTGCCGAATAAATGAGAGCGCAAGTCTGCTTCCTCTCTACTTCTCCCCCTAACAGCTTGCAGGGCACTCACCATCCGATCGCCTCTGGGAGGAGGCAAGCGGGTTAGCAACTCCCCGGTAATTTCTGCGGCTTTATTAGCGAGGGTTTGTCGGGTTTGAGAAAGGAGTTCCAAAACGACTGACCACAGGACTTCGCCATGGCGGGCAGGCGCTCCTCGGATCGCCGTTAGAATGATATCAGTGTAGGCATCCCCCAGGGTGAAAGCGAGGGGGAGAAGTTGTTGTAATTGATAGGCGGCTTCGGGTTCAGTTCGGGAAACAGCAGCGAAGGTAACGGCACGGAAGGGGGGTAGTTGACGGGTGTCCAGCCTGTGAGCAATTTGGTAGAACTCTGGGAGATGGGTGAGGCTAAGGAGCTGGCGCACGACGGGCCAGATGTAGTTTTGTAGGTATGCTGTAGTGCGAGTACTTAACTGGTCTAACAGCTGCTGCTTGGCGATTGCTCCTGCTTCTGTGGAATCTAGCCAGCGGGCAATGGCATATTCCAGAAAGGTTTGGTGGAAAAACCCTAACTTGTCTCCCCCCAAGTCTTGAATGACTCCATCGCTTTTGAGTTCGGTGTAGGCTAAAAAAGATTGCTCATCAAATTCTAGGTCGCTCTCGAAAACAAAATCTCGCAAGCGATCGCGAGAGCGGTTGTACATCATTTGTGCTAAGGTCAAGCACAGCGTTTTCTTAGCCATGCCTATCAGTCGGCTTTCGGTTTGGAGGCGACGACCTTGAGCAATTCTGAGGTTCCAATAGATTTCATAGAGTTGGCTAACAGTTAGGTCTTCAGGGATGTTGCCCTCTTCGGCAAATAACTTACACAGCAGTGCTAGCAGCAGGGGATTGCGGGTGATATCTTTTAGAGATTGACTGTCGGCGGAAAGGGCAATAATTTTATCAGCAAAATCGGTAGCGTTTTCCAGGGTACGGTCGGCTAGTTCTCGCTCGACAAAGGCAATAGCAGCGGCTTTTACCTCCTCATCCTCAAATTGACCGATTTCACAACGCTCAATGCTTTCAGTAAAGCCCGCAAAGCTCTCGTGGTAAGGCTCGAAGAAATCTCGAAAGTCTTGATCTCGACAGGTGAAAACTACTGTGGTGCCGCTTGCCAAAAGCTGCAACCAAATCTGTCGCAGCACCGGGATCAGCCGCTTGTCCAACACGAGATCCAACGTATCGAGCAGCAGTACGCCTCGATTGTGCTTTTGGGTAAGGGTGGCGGCGAGTTCTGTAATGGGTTTCTTTTGGCCACAGGCTTTTTCGCCTAGTTCGGTGGCAAAGGTTTCGACCGACTCAATGAGATCGTTGCACCTGATTAGCGCGATCCAACCGTTGTGGGTTTGGTCTAACTCTTGAATCAGTTCGTCGTAAATAGTACCGAGGATAGTACTTTTGCCAGATCCGGCAGCGCCAAGGATGGGAATGACTCGGCGTTTTTGTTCTTTGACACCATGCCCGATGGCTTTGAGGCACTTTTCTAGTATGGTGGTGCGGCGAATGCGAGGTAGGATATAGGGGTCTAATGCTAGTCTGGCCTGCTGGGCGCATTGCTGTACGGCGTTTAATTCCTCTGAGTTATTAACAGATAAGTCTTGGTTAGTCTGGGGTTCCTCTGGTTGGTTGAGGTGTGAGAGTAAACCGACGATCTCATCCCCATCCAAGTTAAGTTCTGCGCAAATGTGTAAAAAGTTCTGACGGTCAATAGGTTTACGGTTAAAAAACTTGTTAACCGTTGCCCACGACAACCCTAGCCTTTCGCTTAAAATCTTCTGAGACAAGTTTCTGCGCTCTAAGGTTTTTCTAGCTTTCTCGGCTCCTTGAATAGATGCTCCCAGCGCTCGCCCCGCCATAAGTAGTTCAAACGTCAAAAGTTAACTATCGCTGTTTTAAATAATATCAAATTGGTTTAATTTTCTACATTGTAGAGACGTTCCGGTGGCACGTCTTTGGTGGAATTTTTTATTTGGGGCTTTCTAGGCGAGCGGTCTGACCTGTGCGATCGCGAATCAAATCTATCCCCTATAGCCAAGTTATATACAAAGTCATATAAATCACCCCATTACTTAAACATAAACTCAGATACCGACCTGTCAAGATGGTTTAGAGTCCATGAGAATTAGCAATGCACTCTAACCTAGCCAGTTCAATGAATTATGAAATCCTGATATCCCCAATTACCCATTACCCTTCGGC
>DNXU01000364.1:9118-11632 GCA_003505715.1 Cyanobacteria bacterium UBA8803
CTACGCTCAGGGTAAACCCATTCCCCATCCCCCATTAAATTATGAACTTTACCATAGACGATTTGATGGCAGCTTGGCGGCAAGTGCGCTTGGGGAGTCGGGCGGCGGGGGTCGATGGGATCACCACCGATTTGTTTGTTGGGGTGGCTGCTGAACAACTGCTTTGTTTGCAGCACCACTTGCAACAGGAATGTTACCAAGCTAGTCCTGCTAAGGGCTTTTACCTGCGCAAGGCTAACGGGGGCAAGCGGTTGATTGGAATTCCGGTGGTGCGCGATCGCATTGTCCAACGCTTGCTGTTAGAAGAGATTTATCTGCCTTTGGAGGAGGTGTTTCTTGATTGTAGTTACGCTTACCGTCCTGGGCGGGGCATTCAGAGGGCTGTGCAGCATCTGTTTTCCTATTACCAGTTCCAACCTGCTTGGGTGCTGAAGGCAGATATTGCTCAATTTTTCGATCACCTCTGCCACGCCTTGTTACTGACGGATTTAGAACAGTTGGAGTTAGAGCCGATTTTACTGCAATTAATTGAGGGGCAGATTAAATCGGGGATTGTGCTGGGGGGGCGGCGTCTTTTTCCGCAGAAGGGGGTGTTGCAAGGGGCGGTGCTTTCGGGGGCGTTAGCGAATTTGTATCTAACGGAGTTTGACCGCCTGTGCTTGAGTCAGGGTATTAATTTAGTACGATACGGGGATGATTTTGCCGTAGTGGCGGCGGACTGGCTTCAAGTTAATCGCGCTTGGGAAAAGATCGCGGGTTGGTTGTCGGAAATGTATCTGACCCTTGCGCCAGAGAAGACGAAGATTTTCGCGCCGGATGAGGCGTTTGTATTTTTGGGGTATGAGTTTTGTGGTGGTAAGGTGACGGCACCTCCGCCGATAGAGGCGGTGAAGCCGGGTACGGTGCCAGCATCGGGGACTCCTTATCGGCGGCAGGTAGGTAAACCTGTGAAATTGGAGTCTCGACCCCCTAAAGCGTGCAGCATTGTTAAGTCCTTTAAGTTACCCATTGCCAATCCCGAACATTATTGGAGGGAACCGATGACAACGCTTTATATTACTGACCAAGGGGCGTATTTGAAGGTACAGCACCAGCAGTTTTTGGTCTATTACCAGCAGGAACTCAAGTGCAAGGTGCCTGTGAATCGCGTGAGTCATATTGTGTTGTTTGGCTGTTGCAATTTGTCCCACGGGGCGGTGAGTTTGGCACTGCGGCGACGGATTCCGGTATTGTATTTGTCGCAGAAGGGACGTTATTTCGGGCGGTTACAGACTGAGGGACATGCAGAAGTTGAGTATTTAGTGCGCCAAGTGCAGTATTCTCTGGATGAGGATTTTACGCGGCGGCAGGCTAAAAGTATTGTGTTGGGGAAGTTACATAATTCTCGCGTTCTGCTGTTGCGGTTGAATCGTCGCGCTAAGTCGGAGAAGGCAGCAAAGGCAATTGATGAGTTGGCGCTAGTGATTTTGAATGTGCCGGATGCGGAGTCGATCGAGGTGTTGTTGGGTTATGAGGGATATGGGGCAACTGTTTATTTTCAGGCTTTAGGGACGTTGTTTAAGGAACCGTTCGAGTTTGAGAAACGGACTCGCCGTCCGCCCACTGATCCGGTAAACAGTTTGTTGAGTTTGGGGTATACGTTGTTAAGTCAGAATATCTATTCTCTGGTGCAGGCAGTGGGGTTACACACGCATTTTGGCAATTTGCACGTTCCGCGCCAGCAACACCCAGCTTTGGTATCGGATCTGATGGAGGAGTTCCGGGCGCTTCTAGTAGATTCGCTGGTGGCGTATTTAATTAATTCTAAGATATTTGTGCCAGCAGATTTTACACCACCGGATGAGCGGGGTGGGGTTTATTTGTATCCAGATGCGCTCAAAAAATTTCTCAAGCATTGGGAGGAGAAGTTACAGTCACAGATAACCCATCCCCATACGGGATATAAGGTGAATTATCGTCGCTGTTTGGAGTTACAGGTTTGGGAGTATATTGCCTGTTTGAAGGGGGAACAGGAAGTTTATCGTCCCGTGCGATGGGATAAGTGGTAATATCGGTATTACAGCCTTATTCCCCTACCCATTCGCCCCCCTACCCCCCAATTCTGGGGGAGAAACTTCTTGTTCCCCCCAGATTTGGGGGGTAGGGGGGCACAATGCGTAAGTCTTGGGGTTAATCAACTGGACATAATATAAGTCTAGTTATAGAGACGTTCTGCCAGAACGTCTCTAAAATATTGTGTGGGTTGCTGAACAATAGGGCATCTAAGTCGGAATCATTATGACTTTTCCGTGGGGGTCGGGGAATGGCTGAAAGTATCATTATTTCGTAGACCCCTCCGGATCAGGCTCTGTGTATGGGTTTCAAGCTCTAGAACTAGCCACTTATTGATAATTAATTGCAATTATTTAGGGTAAATCTTGACCCCCTACGGAAATGGGGGTATAAGATCGGTATGGGGCAAGGCTTCTAGGAGCAGGCTCTTTAGACTTCACCCGAAGTCGAATTAATGGAAAC
>DNXU01000364.1:11803-12194 GCA_003505715.1 Cyanobacteria bacterium UBA8803
AGACTTCACCCGAAGTCGAATTAATGGAAACGGTGGGAGGTGCAGGGTACTGGAAAGTTCCAGTCACCTCTTTAGACTTCACCCGAAGTCGAATTAATGGAAACCTTTCGCACACGCCGCCGAATAGGCGTGTTACAAAACTTTAGACTTCACCCGAAGTCGAATTAATGGAAACGGTAAACGGGGTAAATGTTGCACTCGCTCCTGTCACCTTTAGACTTCACCCGAAGTCGAATTAATGGAAACTTGTTGGGGTCTTGAGGAGGAGCGGGATAAGTGAAGGCTTTAGACTTCACCCGAAGTCGAATTAATGGAAACGGTACCAGTTTGAGTTCCAAACCAGTTTCCAATATAGTCTTTAGACTTCACCCGAAGTCGAATTAATGGAAAC
>DNXU01000209.1:0-186 GCA_003505715.1 Cyanobacteria bacterium UBA8803
ATTACCCGCCCCTACATTACCCGCCCCTATATTATCTTTATCGACAAACCTCTAATTTCCCTAACGCCGCTGGATGGCTGACAAAGTAATACTTTAACCACTCACAACCCCGACCAAGCAATTCATCTAATCCACCTCCTACCTCTCCTACCTGCCACAGTCGTGCCGTACCATCGGCAGAAGCCG
>DNXU01000209.1:337-5122 GCA_003505715.1 Cyanobacteria bacterium UBA8803
TAAAACTCACGCTTAATACCCCCCCCTGATGCCCTTGCAATTCCGCAATCTGCTGCCCAGATAAATCCCACAAACCTGCCGTGCCGTCATCGGAAGCGGTGGCGAGATACTTGCCGTCGGGACTAAAACTGATCGCCCAAATCAACCCTCGATGTCCCTCTAATTCCCCAACCCTGTGCCCTTTTAAATCCCACAATAGAGCAGTACGGTCATCGGACGCTGTCGCTAGGTACTCCCCATTCGGGCTAAAACTCACACTTGCTACCTTGCCTTGATGCCCTTTGAATTCAACTAGCGAGTTCCCCCATACATCCCACAGCCGTGCCGTACCATCGGCAGAAGTAGTGGCTAGATACTCCCCACTAGGACTAAAACTAACACTCAATACCCAACCCTGATGTCCCTGCAATTGAGCGATCGCATTTCCCAATAAATCCCACACCTTTACCGTACCGTCTTCACCAGCCGTTGCCAGGTACTTTCCATCCGGGCTAAAACTGACACTCGCCACCCAACCCTGATGTCCCTGCAATTGAGCGATCGCATTTCCCAATAAGTCCCACACCTTTACCGTCCCATCATAGGAAGCCGTCGCCAAATACTCCCCCTGCGGGCTAAACGCGACACTTAATACCCAGTTCTTGTGCCCTTTGAATACCACCAGTTGCTTCTTAAATAACTCCCACAACCGTGCCGTGCCATCTGCGGAAGCCGTGGCGAGGCGCTTGCCATTAGGGCTAAAACAAACACTCACCACCGCCCCCTGATGCCCCTTTAACTCTGCTAGCTGCTTCCCCGATAAGTTCCACAACCGTGCCGTACTGTCCGCCGCTGCTGTGGCTAGGTATTCCCCATCGGGGCTAAAATTAACATGCCATACCCAACCCCGATGCCCCCAAAATTCAGCAATTTGCTTCCCCGATAAGTCCCACAGCCGTGCGGTACTATCCGCCGCTGCTGTAGCCAGGTATTCTCCACTAGGGCTAAAACTAATACTTAATACCCAACCCCGATGTCCTAAAAATTGGGCTACTTGCTTGCCGGATAAGTCCCACAGCCTTGCCGTGTTGTCTTCAGCAGCTGTTGCCAAGTATTTCCCGTTAGGACTAAAACTAACACCCAATACCCTGCCCTGATGCCCCCAAAATTGAGCTAAAGGCTGCCCCGATAAGTTCCATAACCTGGCACTACCATCTTCCGAAGCCGTGGCGAGGTATTCCCCATTCGGGCTAAAACTAATACTGCCCACCCAAGCTTGATGCCCAATCAACTCAGTAACCAAGTGCCCCGCTAAATCCCACAACCGTGCCGTACCGTCTTCTGAAGCCGTAGCCAGGTACTCGCCATTGGGGCTAAAACTGACACACCTCACCTTACCCTGATGCCCGATCAATTCCGCTAAGGGATGACCATATTCATCCCACAACCTGGCGGTGCCGTCTTCCGAAGCGGTGGCTAGATAGTTACCATTGGGGCTAAAACTAACGCTATTGACTGCACCCTGATGCCCTGAGAATTGATTTCGTTCTCGCATCTGTTCCAAGATGATTTGTAAGGCTAGTCGGTGGTTGAAGGGGGGGAGTGGGGAGAGGGCAAGCTCTTGTCGATCTGTCCTAGCTAGCTGCTGCAAGGCTTGTCCTACTTGCATAGCTAATAGGAGTGCTGCAATTTCTCTACCCTCAACCTCAAATAATCTTAATGCCTTGACATCATCCCGTTCAATTTGGGCAAGTTTCTTAGTTTGAACTAGCAGTTGTTCGGCTTGCAATTTGGCTTGCCGTGCTTCTGCCAGGAGTTGCTCGGCTTTGAGTTTGGCATCGGTTAAAATTTTGTTAGCTTGCCGTTGGGCTTCTAACTCCTTTTGTTGACTAGCTCCTAGGAAGTCATCATCCTCAACGCTTAAACTTTTACCCGCTTTCCAGTCCAAAGCTTCTTGCAAAGCACGTCCCCGCAACAGCCGAGATTCATCTTGACGGTGGGAAGCCAGCCAAGCCGCGATCGCTTGACTGTAAGGACGCAGCGCCGCTAATTGCTGGTCAATCCACTTTTGATTAAAAACTGCTTGATAAATACGGTTAGAAATTCTCAATTTCCCCTGCTGCTTAACCACCAAACCTGACAGCCTTAATTGAGTTTCTTCGGGACTATCATCAGTGATCGCTTCTCCCTGCTGCCAAAGCTGCTGATACAGTCCCAACAACCTCCCCGTGCGTTGCTCATTACTGAGGAGGCGGTTTCTAATCGTCTTTAAATGTTCCGGTTCGTCCTGGGCTTCCCAATTATTAATAATATATTTTTGTACTAATTGGCCAATTGATTTTTGGGGTGATTTTTCTAAAAATAGAGCAATGAGCTGGCATAGCTTTTGGGTGAGAAAAGGTTGTCCTCTTGTCCAATCCAACACCTCTTTTAAAATCTGTTCCGGATGGTCGGTTTTTTGCTGCAATCCCAGCGTTAAGGATAACTTAGCTTCCTCGAAAGTAAATCCAGTTAGCTCAATAGCTCGACCAATATTAAACGGGGTGCGTCCTTTGTCCTCAATCAAGTCCGAAGGCGTTGCCACTCCCAACAAACAAAAGGTCAGCCGTTGCTCTTCTGAGCGATCCGCACGGAGGTTATAGCAAGCTCGAATCCAGGCAAAAAAGTCATCTGTTGAGAAATTTAAGCTTTTAACACAATCAATTTCATCGATAAAAATTACCAGATTGGTTGATAACTTATTCAGCAGTACCTCCTCAATGAACTCACTCAAGCGCTGTAGGGGAGGTAATAATAAGCGATCGCGCCACCAAGTATTAAAATCAATCTGGCCAACAAGATTGAATCCGCTCAACAACTCAAAAGCAATTCCACCATACCAGTTTTCCGGAGTCAGGGAATTGCTACCCAGCAGGGTGAGATCGATGGAAGCACAGCTCACCCCTTCCTGTTGCAAGCGGTTCATCATTTGTACTCGCAAGCTAGACTTGCCCATCTGCCGCGAGTTCAACACGTAACAAAATTCAAGTGCCTTCAACCCTTCATAAAGTTGTGAGTCTGCCTGCCGCACAACATAGGTAGGATGCTGATACTCTAAGCTGCCCCCGACTTTATAGTGATATTTCGGCATATTTCATACCATCAGCGATCGCTCAGTACTTGCACGATGAAAATATTTCTCCCCCTCATCCCTCATCCCCCAATCCCCAAACGCATCGCTAAAGCGGGAGTGAAGGGAATCAGTGTTGCTATCATCAAAAACAGAGCCAACAATCCCAATATTGCTCTAGTATCATCCGGTTCGGTGATTTCATTAAGACTGGGACGTTCCAAAGAACGTTGCAAGAACAGAATCACGATCGCCCAATATAAAATAAGTGGATTGGCCGGATTGATAATGGCAATAATTCCCAAAATTATTAACGTGGCAATTGTAGTGCGTTGAGCAATTTTGCGTCCGTAGATAGATTGAACGATCCTTCCCCCATCCAATTGTCCGGCAGGCATTAAATTCAACGCCGTTACTACCAAGCCTAACCAACCAACAATTGTTAGGGGGTGAACGTCAACCATAGACTCTTGCAATGCCCTACCCAGGATAACTCGTGCTAAACCTCCTACCAAAATCGAGCCTTGGAAAAACTGCGCGGGTAATTGAAAAAGACTGCCTTCCTGAGACAGAAATAATCCCGCCATCAGCATAAGTAGAGATACAATACCACCTGCCGCCGGACCAGCTAGAGCAATATCAAACAAGGCTTTACGGTTAGGTAACAAAGATTGAAAGCGGGTAATTGCACCAAAAGAGCCGATTTGCAAGCTAGGAATAAAAAACGGCATACCCAAGCGTACTTGATGACGCTGTGCTGTCAACCAGTGGCCGAGTTCGTGAACGGCGAACACCATCCAAATGCCGATACTAATGGGTAGGGCTTCTTGAAACCGTTCCGGGTTGGTGAAGAAATCAAAGTTCAGTAAAGCTCCTGCTGCTTCTATAGTGGTAAGAATCGTGGCAACCAGTAGGATAACTGCCAAAACTTGCTGGGGTACAGTTGCAGGCTGGGGATCGTTGCTACTAGGGAGAACGATAACCACAGGTCTTTCTTCCGGGCCTTCTACTAAAAATAGCCGATAGCGATCGCCCAATCGCTCTTTCAAAGGGGTAGACAAACGGGAATAGACCTCTTCGGGATCGGTTCCCCTCATATTGCCTTTGAAAATCACTCCTTCCTGATAAGGAATTGTTTCTGTTGTAAAAAATGTATCAATACCAAAAATTCCCTGGATTATTTTGAGCTCTTCAATGGGAATAGGCACGACTTCCGGCACAGCGGCATTAATTTCAGTGGGCGGCACCTTTAAATTATCAAGTGGGGCAGCACCTTGTTCCTCCGGCTTATGGGTATCGCTAGACTCTGGATTGTTCGCCACCAGCTTCTGGGCACGCTCTTGCAGAACTGCATCTTGACCCGCCTTGCGCAAACGCTGACCCAAGAAAATATACAATCCGGCTGAAGCTATCAATACGAATAAGATTGCAACCAGATTGACATAAATACCGATAGCAAATAGAGAAAGAAACAACAGCCAGGGAACTGTCAAGACGACCGACTGCAACCAGGCCAGTATGCCCAGTTTGCCGTAAGAGCGGGCACGGTTTAAGCTCCAACCCAGCACGCCGACCGCCACTAGGATGACTAAAACAGTTGCAGTAGTCTCTGATCCATTAAACATTTTGATGTAACCGTTGCAGCTAGATCTACTGTAGCCGAGTTAGGGATTGGTAAGGATGAGGGATGAGGGATG
>DNXU01000224.1:0-1851 GCA_003505715.1 Cyanobacteria bacterium UBA8803
GGATGAGAGGATGAGGGAGCGATCATGGTTTCTGAATTTAATGTTCAATCAACTCAACCCCACCTAAATCCAATTTTCTCGGTGGGGATTGTTATGCTAGGCTTGCTTAGATAAGTCTCGATAAAATAACTTTAATTTTTTTAACTTAAGCTAGCTAAAATACATCTTTTGTATTAAAAAAATACGATCAAAAACATCAATTCTTGATTGTAGTAATCAAGCTCTTGCCTCATCCTTTAAAAGAGGGGATCACCAAGATCCACATCCTTCCCCAGATAGATGAGAAGAAGTATCGCGGAATTTTATATTAGCAAAGCTAGTTATTTAGCCTTAATGATTGACGTGCTGACAAAGGGTTTTCCTAGAAACATATTGTAGAGCTCGGTAACGACAATTATACCAAAGTTTTTGGGTAGGTCGTGGCAATCATTAAGACACCAAAGCGAATTATGAACAAACGTTTACAAATCAGGAGATAGCAAACGATGTGGAGCAACTCTTGTCCTTGCTGTGGTAATGCCTTACTGCGTCATGCGCGGCGAAAAGGTGTTTATTGGTTTTGCACCTCCTGTTACCAGGAAATGATGCCCTTAAATGGTGTTCAGTCACCAAGCCCCTTCGATACTATGAATCTGGAATCTATGCTCAACAGTAACAGGGTGCGATCGCGTACTTAACAGGGGATTAAATTCTAGATTTGGCTCTACTTGCTGAGCGTAATGCCCTAAAGAGGAGTGAGAATCAACTCGACCTTGATACAATCAAATAAATCCAGGTCAAGAAATAGTTGGGAATGCTGGCAGCATTACTCTACGGCAAAGAAGATTTACGTTTAGAAAACATTGCCTCTCCGATACCGGGTGTCGGAGAGGTTGTCATTAAAGTAGGCATAGCTACCACCTGCGGCACCGATCTTAAGGTATGGCGTCGCGGCGGTCATGCCAGAATGCTGAAACCTCCCACCTTATTCGGTCACGAGGTCGTTGGCGAAATTATGTCTTTGGGAGAAGGAGTGACCAATTGGAAGATTGGCGATCGCGTAGTTGCTAATAACTCTGCTCCCTGTATGAATTGCTTTTTCTGCCGCCGTCAAGAGTATTCCCTCTGTCCCAATTTGACCTTTAACAACGGCACCTTTGCTGAGTATCTGAAAATTCCCGCCCCCATCGTCCAACACAACCTATTACTAGTGCCTGCTGAGTTACCCAATGCCTTAGCGGCGATGACAGAACCACTTGCCTGTGTCTTGCATGGGGTGGCTTGTTCTAATGTCTGCCCTAAGGATCGGGTAGTAGTAATCGGTGATGGTGCTATTGGCTTGATGTTCGTGGCAGTACTGGTGCATCAGTTAGCCGCCGAGGTCTTGTTATTTGGTGGTCATGAGGGACGGCTGTACCTAGGAGAGCAATTGGGAGCATCTCGCACGTTTAATTACCATCATTTGACTGACGTGCCTGCTGTAGTAAGAGAGTTAACCGACGGATGGGGAGCAGATATCGTCATTGAAGCGACAGGTGTGCCAGCAGTGTGGGAAACAGCGATCGCTTGCGGTCGTCCCGGTGCCACCATTAACCTATTTGGTGGTTGTCCCCGAGAAACTACGATTACTGTTAGCACTGAACAGCTACATTACAACCAATTAACTCTCAAAGGTGTTTTTCACAACACCCCTACTTATGTACGCGATGCTCTATCCCTACTGGCAACTCGTACCATACCCTTTGAACTGCTCATCAGCGATCGCCGACCCCTTAGCGAATTAGAGCAAGCATTGCAAGATATGAAACATCGTAAAGCTATCAAAGTGGCTATTGAGCCGGGGCTAAAATCATAGTTGTTGGTTGTTGGTTG
>DNXU01000224.1:2007-2669 GCA_003505715.1 Cyanobacteria bacterium UBA8803
ATATATGGTGTAGTTGCATAAGTTGTGTTCTAACAGCGATAAGGAGGGTTCTGATGAAGGGAATTAAACTTTGGTCGGTTTTATCATTGGGGATTTTATTGGTCTTGGGAGGAAATAAGGCGGATGCTTTACCGGGTCAGACGGTTGAAACAGTTGCCGCTTGGATTAATGCTCATCCCACTTTACGACCTGGTATTGGCGATGGGTTGCTAGTAACTAAGAGCAACACAGCTGCTCAACGTTTTACTTTTCAAGCGACGGTACTGCCTCCGGGTCAGATTGGGTTTCCCAAAGACCGCAATATCATTCGCAGCGAGCGCATTTCCTTCTATGACATGATTAATGGTGTTACCCAGGAACGGCTTGCGGAATCTGTACGTACTATTTATGGACCGGCTATTTATCAAGATTACCAAAGAGCGAGCTCGGTTTACGCTTACCCGACCCCAGAAACTGTAGATCTAGCACGGCGGCAGAATAGACCTATGTTGGCAGCACAACAGGGCGAACTGCTGTTAGGAGAGCGCTTTGCCTATTGGCAGGAAGTCACCCAAACGGATACTGGTAAGGCGTATAACGGGCAGTTAATAATTTTCCTGAGAGAGGATTTAGATAAACTCGAAACCGAATTGCGCGATCGGTAATTGGTGATTGGTGATTGG
>DNXU01000224.1:2769-5859 GCA_003505715.1 Cyanobacteria bacterium UBA8803
ACCAATTACCAATTACCCATTACGTGTCTTCCTGCCACATTCCAGCAAAAATACTCTTGACTGCTTTGGCAATACGCTGTAAGTCGTCATCGAGTAGAGGAGGCCAGTTGGCTCCAGCTTGACGCCCAGCTTCAAAGCGCTGTCGGCTCTCGTAAGATAACTGATATAGGGAGTAAATTAGCTCTCGGTCAATAGTGGGAGAATCTCGCAGATCCTCAAAGACCATTTTAAGAGCTAGTAAAATACTGGTCACCTGACCAGGTACGGGTGCTTTTCCCTGCTTTAGACGAACGAGGAAAGCATCCGTATTTTCATCCAAGGCGGTTCCCTGATTAATTACAAAGCTACGGGCACTTTTGTAATCCATGGTTTATGGGTTGGGTCATGAAATGGGCGTCCTGTCTGGAACATGGGGGATAGGGAACAGGGGAAGAAGGATTTGCGTGCTGCGACTAGTGAGCGGTAGATCATGAGGTCTGTCTTGATTAGACCGAATCAATTTTACCTTAATGTTGGCATCAGGCTCCCACTCTAATCGATGCACATGTGCAGTGTTGGTTGCGACGGATCGTATAGTAGCTCAACGATTGCTTTTTTTTGTCATACACATGATGAACTTTACAATAGTATTAATTACTACTTAATGTAAAATATTTAGTTTTTAAACCGAACATTTTTTGATATAAATTAATTGCTAATTAATAAGCAAATATTAAGATTAGTATTTAATTGTTTTTTATACGGATCTTTCCTAGGGATGTCCGAATCAGGTAATACATGACTTACGCCATTCAGCTACCAAAATCCTAACTGTAGAGCTTGGTTTTTAAATTAACTCACAGATCTGGCACGTAAGTCCTGGTTTAAAAACGCTGCTGAGGAGGACATCCAAAATGCGCATTTACAGATCTATTCTGTTAATAAGCTTGTCAGCAATCGGTGTAGCCACCTTGAAGTACAGTTATGGAAGGTTACAACAGGCCGTTATAGTACCACAAGTTTTATTAGCTCAATCCCTATTTCGAGAAAGTCCCCCTTCTGGCTGCGATCGCACTGACCCTCCAGGCTGTCACCCCAGACAAAGCCAGTCTGTTAGAGCTATTTAGCAGAAGTTCAGAATGCTAGGGAAATATCATGTCCGGTTGATTAACCATAATAAAACCAGCTCCTTGGGCGGATTTCGACTTCGCTCAACCATAGGTTTTGACTGAGAGCCTATCTGTGCTGTCTCGATAATTTATCCCTAAACCCGCCCCTACAGATATTATGGGTGTTTAACCGGAAATGATATAACTCCGAACTCTGAACTTGTATATTCTTCTGTTCACGTCAAGGCTTTTGAAACACCATCAGATGCTGTTGGGGTAAAACGTTTTTAGTCTCCAGCCATTCTAAGCCCACCGCTGCCATTTCTTGACGCACTTGTTTTTGAGACATTTTGTGCAGAGCTTTAATGGGGATAAAAGGATTTTCTTGCCGATATTCAACTAGTACGACTCGACCCTGAGGTTTGAGCGATCGCACTATATTGTCCATCATCTCCTTAGGATATTCAAATTCGTGGTAGGCATCCACCATCAACGCCAGGTCAACTTGCTCCTCCGGTAGATTGGGGTTGGTCACACTGCCCAAAATCGGCTCTACATTAGTAATATGGTTCTCGGTTTTGAGAAAATCAATGATGTCAAGCATCTCTGGTTGAATATCCACTGCCAGTACTTTGCCTTGGGGAACCAGCGCACTGAGACGAAAGCTAAAATAACCCGTACCAGCGCCAATATCGGCTACAAAATCTGTTGGGTTGAGGTTAAGGGCATCCAGGACTTGCTGTGGTTGTTCAGTCGCCTCTCGGCTCGGTCGTTCTAGCCAAAGGGCTGCGCTATGTCCCATCACTTTAGCAATTTCTCTGCTCATATAGAACTTGCCGATACCATCAGCACTGTGGATAATACGCTCCTGATATACTGCTCCGGGTTCAGCAGTGGCGCTGGCTAGTTGAATTCTCCAGCCGCTCAGCATTAGTCCGAGGAGGATAATAAAGATAATGATGATGGCTCGTAACCTAGGGGATAGATGATTCTCTTTCTTAGCCATGTCCTTAACCAAACGCGCTTATTGGTTAAACCCAGAATGACACAACCAACGCTGATATCGAATGCCAACCGTGAAATTCCCCAAAGGCGTCATTACGATCCCCCCGCACTGTGGGTTGCTACCATTCTTGGTTCTGCCGTCATTCATCTATGTGCCTTTGGACTGTTGCGTCTGTTACTGCTGGGAGGGTTGCCAAATTTACAGTCTAGTAGGAATCTGATTGCTGTAGATGTGATTGGCATTCCTGCTGAGGCGAAAACGAGAACCCAAGCTATTCAGAACCCCGTTTCCTCTGCCACCCGACAACCGAGGTCGATCAATTCTCCCGTCAAGAGGACATCCAACCGAACTGTTAATCCTCAAACCCCTGCTAAATCAACTGGATCTGCAAGCCACAGTGGCTCTCAGCAACCTGGTAGACAGTCGCCTGCAACTCCCTCTTCAGGAAAGCAGCCATCGGAGCGATCGCCAAAACCGACTTCGTCTAAGCCTTCCCCCAGCCAGCCTACAGGTAAATCTCCCGACAAAATATCGCCCCATCCTTCCCCCAGCAAACCCTCAGACCAATCCCCACAACCACCTGCTCCAGGTTCTCAACCAGATGTTCAACCAGGAGGAGGCTTTAGTGCTAGCTTAGGCGGGTTGGGCCTTACGGATAACCGGAGAGATATCCCCACCCAATTCGCCAAACTCAAGTCAGACAGTACCACCGAATTCCCCATCGATTATCTAACGCCTCTGGGAATTAAGCTGAATGGGGCGATCGTTTTGAAGGTAAAAGTGTTGATTGACGAGACAGGTCAAGGGAGAGTGCTGCCAGATTCTACTCAAGTGGTATCAGGGGACATCAGTGCAACTCAAGCTGAGCAACTGGCGCAGCAGATTATTGAGTCGTGGAGTTTTGAACCCACTTATATGGGGAATGGGCCAGTTGCCCAAGCCTATAACTTGGAACTGAGGATTAGTCCACCGATAGGGAGGGATGAGGGATGAGGG
>DNXU01000365.1 GCA_003505715.1 Cyanobacteria bacterium UBA8803
AGCCTTTATTAGTAGGGTGTGTTACGCTGTAGCTAACGCACCATTGCTGCTATAGGGGGCCTAGTTGCGTAAGTCCTAGTTTCTTGACTATGGCAAGGTATTCCAACGATGAGATGGGCTGTGTAGTCAAGACTCACAAGGACGGAATTGAGCCTAGCCACATACACAGCTGTGAACTTGCTTACACGAAAGCACTGAATTGACAATTGAAAATGAAAATAGAGAGAGGGATGAGGGATGAGGGGGATAAAACTATAGGGAAAGTTACTCAGTTTTATGTGTGAAAGCCATGAATCAAGAGAAATTTGCGAAAGCATTGACAGGGTTAACCCCTCGGCAAGAAGAGGTGTTGCTCAAACTTTTGGCGGGTGAAAAAGATGCTCAAATTGCTGACCAACTGCATATCACTCCAGGTACGGTCAGAAAACATATTGAGAATATATGCAGCGTCTTTGAGCTGGGCAATCTGGAAGACCGAGGCTTATCTCACCGTTCTGAACTGATGTCCCTCTTTGCTAAGTACAGGCCGGAGTTATTCCGTGGAGATACTTCTATCCTGAACGAGCGCACCAAAATTTTACTCAGTTATTATGGCGGCACCGAAGATAAAAGCCTCGCTAGTCAGTTAGATGCGGCTTTAAAAGCCAAAGGCTATGTGGTTTTCATCGCTAATGGTAAGCGGCGCATGGAAACTAACGGACTACAGCAAATTTATGCGGCCTTAAACTGCTGCGATCGCTTGTTGCTGCTGTTGTCAACGATGGCAGCTAGCAGTGAAATGGTAACGGAAGAGGTGCGCTGGGCTAAGGCGTTGCGCGATAATCGACCAGATAGCAAGCCAGCCATTTTACCCATTCGCCTGAATTGTCCCTTGAGCTTACTCAACCACGACTTGCGCGGCTATCTCCAGGGACTACCCCAACAGGAGTGGCACTCGCCTGATGATACCCCAGCTATTGTAGAAGCGGTCTTGGACTGGCTGGCAGCCGATGAGAAACAGGCAATAGTACCTGCCTTAGGGAGTTCGCGGCAGGGATCTGTTCTTTTTACTTCCTATTCCCTCACCCCCAATTACCCACCCCAACCCGTAGCCGAACCCGAATTGCCTAGGGGACAGGTAGAGTTGGCTTCTGCTTTTTACATAGAACGACCTAGTATTGACGATCGCTGTTACGAAGCGATCGCTAAACCCGGTGCCTTGATCCGTATTAAAGCACCCCGACAGATGGGCAAAACCTCTTTAATGGCGAGAATTCTCCAGCGAGCAACTCAGCAAGGTTGTGTTGCCGTGCCGTTAAGCTTTCAGTTAGCGGATAGCAAAGTCTTCGCGGATCTGGAACGGTTCTTGCAGTGGTTTTGTGCGGTTGTCTCTCTAGAACTCCAGTTACCGGACCGATTAACTGACTATTGGAACGGTATTTTTGGGAGTAAGGTAAGCTGTAAATCCTACTTTGAGCGCTATTTACTCGCGAGTACGGCAACTCCCCTCGTGTTGGGTCTTGATGAAGTAGACCGGGTGTTTCAATACCCCGAACTCGCAGCGGATTTCTTTGGTCTGTTGCGAGCTTGGCATGAAGAGGCTAAAAATCGGGAGATTTGGCGAAAACTGCGGTTGGTGGTCGTGCATTCCACAGAAGCTTACATCCCGATGGATATTAATCAGTCTCCCTTCAATGTTGGGTTACCTGTTGAGTTACTCGAATTTCAGTCTGAGCAAGTCTTAGATTTAGCCCACCGTCACGGCTTGGCTTGGGGGGCAACTGAGGTGGAGCAACTGATGGCGATGGTGGGAGGTCATCCCTATTTAGTCCGTCTAGGATTATATCACATTGCCCGTAAGGAAATAACCCTCGCTCAACTTTTAACCGCAGCTCCCACTGATGCCGGACTCTATGGCGACCACTTAAGGCGACATTTATGGATTTTATCCCAACATCCGGAGTTAGCTGCTGCGATGAAAAAGGTGGTAGGGGCGGCAGGTGCGGTGCAGTTGGAGTCCATGCAAGGGTTCAAATTGAACAGTATGGGGCTAGTGCGCCTGCAAGGTAATGAAGTAAAACCGCGCTGCGATCTTTATCGTCAGTATTTCCGCATTCGTCTAGCCTCTTCTCCATCAAGCCAGTCTGAGGAGTAGCCCGATGAATGCCGAACTTTACAAATATTACATCGGGGGCTGCCTGCCCCTTGATGCCCCAACCTACGTGACTCGGCAGGCAGATGACGAACTCTACCGAGGTGTAAATGCTGGAGAGTTTTGTTACGTCCTCAACTCCCGACAAATGGGTAAGTCCAGCTTGCGAGTCCGCACGATGGAGAGACTTTCTAGGGAGGGTGTGGTATGTGCTTCAGTTGATTTGACCGCCATTGGTAGCCAAAATATTACTCCCGACCAATGGTATGCCAGTGTTATCTATACCTTAGCCTGTAGCCTCAATCTCTTAGACGAACTCGATCTGAGTGCTTGGTGGTGCGATCGCCAATTTCTCTCCCCTGCACAACGCTTGAGTGAATTTATTCGAGAGGTACTGCTCAGAGCAATTCCTCAAAACCTGGCCATTTTCATCGATGAAATTGACAGCGTTCTCAGTCTGAATTTTCCAGTAGACGATTTTTTTGCCTTAATTCGCTCCTGTTACAACCAGCGTGCCGATCATCCCGAATACCAGCGCCTCACCTGGGTACTTTTGGGAGTGGCAACCCCCTCAGATTTAATTCGTTCTCCTCACTACAGTACACCGTTTAATATCGGTCGCGCCGTTGAACTGGCTGGCTTTCAATGGCACGAAATTCAGCCTTTAGCTGAGGGGTTACAACAGGTATTTAGCAATCCCCAGGCAGTTCTAAAAGAGATATTGCAATGGACGGGAGGTCAGCCCTTTCTAACGCAAAAGCTCTGCCAGTTAATTGTTAAAGAATCAGGGCAATTGCGAGCAAATGGCAAATCCTGTATTAAGGGGGAGGAAGCCAAGTGGATTGAGCAGCTAGTGCGATCGCATTTAATTGAGAATTGGGAAAACAATGATGAGCCGGAGCATCTCCGCACCATCCGCGCTCGACTGCTGCAAAACGAACGATATGCGATCGGTATACTAGGACTATACGAACAAATTTTACAACAAGGGAAAATTGCCGCCGATGACAGGCCAGAACAAATCTATTTGCGATTGTCAGGGTTGGTTGTCAAGCAAGATGGTAATTTGCAAGCTTACAACCACCTTTACCAGGCTATTTTTAATAAAGATTGGGTTAGTAAAGCATTAAATAATCTGCGCCCCTATAGTGTGAAAGTAGTGGCTTGGGAAGCGTCCAACCGACAAGAAGAAGCTTATTTGCTGCGAGGACAGGAACTGCAAGACGCCTTGACATGGGCAGCAGATAAGAGTTTAAGTGAGCGGGATTTCCAATTTTTAGCTGCTAGCCAGAAAAATGCCAATGAAATACTTACTCAAATAGTATGGGAGCTAGTATCGCCCCTCTCTTTTACCGAAGTTAGTCCTCAGGTAGAGGCTATCCTTAAACGGTTACAGCAAGTTTCAGGAGATTACTCCTTAAAACTATTGAAAATTAAGGCTGGTAGTACAATTCTAGTCTTACAAGGTTCTGAAAAGGGGTTCGAGCGGATTAGCTCTCTACTCAGCACCGGACAATTGAGTGAAAGTGTGGGTATTCTGGTTCGGGATGTCAGGTATGCTGGTGGTCAGGATAGCGATTGTCTTTTATCTGAGTTAATTAGTCGGTATCCTTACTTGTACGACCATTGTTTGCTGAGTGAGGATAGGTCTTTAGAAGATAAACAACAAATCCAGCAACTCCAAGCGCAAATGCAGCAGCAATTTGAACTTCATCTGTCACGGTACGCAACTTACTTAGTGCAGCGCAGCAAAATGAACGATCAAACTTCTTTGTCTTTACAGCCAGTGTCAAATCCTACTCTCTTAAGTGATGAACAGTTATTACTTGCTCTCAAGGAATTTGCTGGAAAAGTAGATGGTTCCCATACTTACAAAGACTTGGCTCATATATTCCTAGCTCTTACTTGTCAAACTCCGTCCTATCGAGAGTTCAAGAAAAATTTATACGAGTACATGATTCAATCGATTAAACCCGAATATGGTAAGCATTATTTTAATCAGTGCTTGTCTCAACAGTTAGACAATATTTTCCATGAAAGCGATTCTCAGAAAGTCAATAAATTTCTATTAGTAGAGACTTGTCGTCAACTGTTTGACTTTTTTGTACAAAGCCCCAACCGACCAGAACACTTATATTTTATTGAATTAATTGCTAATAACGGTTCTCTGAGAACAACGGGTCTTTTGCTAAAAATTGCGCTGTTATCCCGCCAAGCTAAGCCTCATCTAGGAAAGCGATTTTTTATTTTGTGCAAACATTATCAATCTCAATCTATAGACAATAAATTTTACTTGGTGGAATTGATGGAAAATTTAAATGTGGCTTTAGCATTAAATATTGGTTCTATGGATGCTAGTGGTCTAGCAAGTTATTTATCGGAAGTTCCCCCGTACAGATGAACTACAAAAAAGGGGGCGCAGCTATTGAGAACTTATCCGAATCGTTCTCTGTGGTTCGCAGCCTGCCTCATGGTCATGTTGCTGCTGTTTTGGGAACCCTGAAAAAGTTAAATTTGCACAATATTATTCGCACCTCAGTCCCGGCTCAAACTTGAGATGCTGCCCAGGCAGTGAGAGCTTATAAGAGTCTTTCTCAAGTCGAAATTGCTTTCCGCAGTTATAAAACTATTGATTTAAAAGTGCGTTCAATTTACATTTCTAGGACTTACGCCAACCCATCATTTAACCACAATCTGTAGAGGCAAGGCATACCTTGCCCCTACCCTATGCCGCGTTTGTGCGTAAGTCCTAATTTCTTTAGAGACAGCCTCTTAGAAATATTCTACTGTGATGATGATATTGGAGCTGTCATCAAACACCTTGATGAAACTGGTATTGATGCTTTGGTTGTAATACCACGCATTCTTAGATGATGCGTTTAAATCATCACTCCATGCCAACTGCGGAATCTCTTGTCCACCTATCTTGACACTCTTCAAGCAACCTGAACTACCTCTAGTTTCAGATGGAGCGTGTAATAGCGCGACAAAGAAATAGGTTTCAAACTTCGGCGTGTAGCCATCATGGACCCGCTCTACTTTTATCTGGCGCGTCTTTTCACTAGTGTAGGAATGCGATATCTTTGTCTGACGATATTCGTCGTTAGCCTCCTCATCACATCCAGATTGCGGCGGCCTCTTCGGAGCAGAAGTACGGCTCACCCCATCATCAAGGTACATCGTGTACTCACCATGCTCACCTGGATAGACATTCAGAGTGATCGGATTGGGCTTACCTTCCTTATTAAGTTGTCCCACATATTGTTCAAGTTCAATCGTAGGAATAATTGCACTCTCTCGCACATACATGGGAACGATGAAATTAATGTGATTGCCTTCCAAATGAAGACTAGCATCAAAATCTCGAATCGTTGTACCACCCTCAACAGCATCACCAAGGGGCATCATGTTGTTCATAAAACAGTACCAATCACTGCCGTATGGAAGGTAAACATCCCGCTTGCCGTAGTTTTGCTGAAGTCCCTGGGGTTGCTCGGGGTCTAAAACCGGAGCAATTAACAGATCCTTACCCACAAAAAACTCATTGTCTAGGAAAGATTCTTTGTCATTGTAGAGTGATTGGTCGCCAGGATCGTTAATAAATAGAGGTCTGGATATCGGCAGTCCATTGAGTGTGTTCTCAAACAGCGCGTCGTAGAATAACTGCATCAGCCGATACCGCAATTCAATGTAGTGCTTGCAAATCGGCAGTACCATGCGGTACAAATCTTGCGGCTCCGGCAGATGTCCACCCTGATATTGGTTAAACCATTCTACATACATGAATGGCTCTTGAAACTCTTTACGCCCTTTACGGACATAATGATTCCGGAACCAAGGCAGAAAAGCACCCGCCGCCGTCCAGCGAATCAGCAGTTCTGGACTAGCCCATTTGCCTTCATCGATCGCAGACGCTTCAAAACCCCCAATATCCTGACCATTGATTGCCAATCCGCACATACCAAGTGAAAGCACTTGGGAGACATTCATCTTCAGAAAATCCCAGTCCGAAGAGTTGTCACCATTCCACAATCCCGCATATCGATGCGCCCCACAGTAGCTACCACGCCCAATGATAAAGTTCCGCTTGTTATCTCGCTCTTTCAAGTTAGGATATTTGGGATCATTAAGTTTGTGCAGATTGTTTAATCCCTCGTATGTAGCTTTGTGAAGATTGTAAGAGTACAAATTCCACACTTTAATCGCTGGCGTTAATTTAGGCTCCTCATCAGAGTGGGAATTATCCGTCACTAATAAACGAAAAGGAAAACCCTTCATATCCCCACGAAAATCGCGAATAGCAGGTGTTGTCATATCCTGCCAAACCATTTCTAGCCCCATGGAATAGAGGTATTTATATTGGGTTCCCCACCACTCACGTACCTCTTGCCGACCCAGATCCGCGTAATGACCAGAAGCCCCTAGCTCATTACCGTAGGAATCGTTTCCGTAGTAGACCCCACCAATATAGGGTTCTCCACTATTGAAACCTTCGACCCAGCCATTATTGGGAGAGAATTCATGACCGCTACCATAAAGCTGATAAATTTTGCTATTAGGATTATCAGGATCGTAACGTCGATCCATTACGAAATACCCTTTTTCCTTAGCCTCAGCGTAAGTTGAATAATTGGAGTCTAGTCGGCTAATCACTGGGGTAATGTTAGTGCTGCATTTCACGCCCTGGTCTTTTAAGCGGTGAAACATCCCGTAGGGATCGGGGAATTTATTTGTATCAATCGTGAAGGTTTGGTAGTTATTCTGGATATCCACATCCACGTGCATCCCATCCAGAGGAATTTGGTATTCCCGATGCTTACGAACCGCCCATTCTACAATGTCCTGACGTTCGTAGCCATAACAACCTTGGTGATATCCCAAACAGTAGCGGGGTTTCAAGCGCGGTCTGCCTACAATTTCCGTATAACTATCCAGAATGTTGGCAGGGTCATGACCAATAAACAAGTAAAAGTCAAGGTCACCAAAGCGAGTCCCGAACATATAGCGACTGGAATTGATATAACCGACATCGACAAAGACTTGGCCGGTATTATCAACAAAAACGCCTGTGACACTATCATATTCGGGAACGCCATGAAATTCGTAAAAGAACGGCTCTGAATGGTAAAGAGGTTCCCGTGAGTCTAAGGGGCCGCGATCATAAACCTGCCGATACCGCATATTATCAAAGTTGAAATAGTTGACTTGTGCGGTATTTTTGCTTAGAGATTGCCCACCTTGTTCACCAAAGCCAACATATTTGGCATTTGCTGGCTTATTCACAGACTGAATAATGGCGTAATCATTATTTCCGTTAGGGGTATAGTAAATCGGAGTATCTGCTGTCTTCCAAACAATATACTCTTCATGGGGAGCAAACATATAGACTGTAATTGAAAATGGCTGATGATTGACAACCACTTTCATTTCTGGTTTATTATCCCCATCCTTCGTCACCAGTTCGATGCTGTTGCTGCCATCTTTTACCTCGATATCAAAATGTTCGTTGCTGTCGAGCAGTCTCGTCAACTCGTGAAAGTTGTTCAAAAGTACTGAAGGACTATTTTTTGAAGAATAGTCCTGGGCAGTTTTTCCGGGATTGAAGCGCAACCGGAAAGTATCCTTTTGGGGAAACTGCATGAGCATACTGCATGGCTTGCCATCGCTCTTGCTAAAATTCAGCGTCAGAGTTTTGGAACTAGCATCAAAGGCGTGATTTTTGACGGCTCCCAGTTTCTCCCATTCTTTATACCTGCCAAAATAATCTTCTACTTTGAGAAATTTGTAGGCATCGTTGTCAGAAAAGATTTGATTTGGCATAACTCTCCTTGGGTAATCAAGTCCCCTATCTGTTGTTCAGTAATTAAATTCGGCGCGATCAGAGCTATCTGAATCTAAGGGAGCGGATGAAATTCATTGGCCATCCAAATGCAGTCAGTATCAGAATAATACTGATGCCACGGATAAACAAAGTTGCCATTTTCTCCCACACTGGCAAAAGGAATGTGGGTATCACCCGGACTCATAATTACATCTTCGTAGATGGTATCGAAGTTATTGGCATGAAACTTTTGCATCCTTCCTGTACCGTATATCTGAGTATGAACCTCTAGGAAATCCGGTTCCATGTGTTTGTTGTGGATCGCGCAATTGGTCTTAGCTGGGGCAAACCACAAATTTACTTTGACTTGGTATTTCTTGAGATTGCTGTCTTTCGGTTTATCAGATTGTCCGGTTACAAAGTAGGGATCGAATTTGGCGATTCCCAAATCATATTGGGTAGATTTCCACAAAGGCACCTCTTTGGGAAATTCCATTAAATTTCCCAATATATCCCATCCGGACTCCAATACTATCCCTCCGATATTGGTTTCATTGAAGATTTCGATTAACAGCAAAGAGTCACCATCTTTAATAGTCACGTCTTTGAGAATTGTTGAAGTCCGAGGAAGCAAATATTTTTCTGGCGGCGCTGAAATATGCGCCTTTTGATTGCCGAGATTGACGACGATTGTCCATTTTTCAATATAATAGTTGCGAACATCCGTCAGCCATGTAGTTTTCAGATATTTTTCCGAAAACTTAATGTTTTTTTCAGTATTGTTGGGCATGGAAATAAGTTTTTTACCTGAGTTAGAGGAAAGTGTATCATCTTATCCTTTGGGGAGGAAGTAACGAAGCTGTCATGAAGTACCCAATTGAATTCAAACCTTTACAGTGTCCAACCTCAATCGGGTTTTGTTGGACAGGTTGAACAGGTTGGACAGGTCGAGGCGTATCAGGCGGGGGTGTGTTATCAAGCGAAGAGAGCTGGGGGAGCTGGGGTAAATTCCAGGGCTTATTCTAAGATTTGAGCTGTGGTCGTGACTGACCGCCCCTGCAAATAATCGATAATGTACACTTCCCAAGCATCGGACGTGTGGAACTGGCTATTGGCTAAGCTTGAGAGCTGTTGTTCTTGTCCCCATTCCCCTTCGGCTATGCTCAGGGTAAACCCATTCCCCATTCCCCTTCGGCTATGCTCAGGGTAAACCCATTCCCCATTCCCCAAATGACAGAGTGTGGCACTTCTGGGTGCGGAATGTGGGTTAGATCGAGGTAATGAGACCCAACCTACATTAGCTCCAACTCTCTCTCAACTAATCATCCACTTCAACTAGGCCAAACAAGTTAGTCAACTCCTCAGGCATCACATCCAGTGCAATACATAAATCCTGAAATTGCGAAAGGGACAAATTAGCTGGAGTAATTCCCCTTTCCCAATTGCTCACAGTTTTACCAGTAACTCCCACAAGTTTAGCAAGCGATGCTTGGGATAGTCCTGCTTGCTTCCTAAGTTTTTTCAATTCAGATTCCGAATCTTGAGTGAATTGCTTCCATTTCATAACTAGCATCAATCCCTAGTTATCCTTCATCGATAGGAAAACGGTAAAATGAGTAATCATCTTGAAAAAAATGTTCATCTAAAACAGGACGAATAATACCGCGATCGAGCAGAATTTGTCCCAAATTTATAGCTTCTAACCGCGAACAATTGTACCGCTGCACTAGCCATTCAACCGCCTCTGCGCCAATAAAGCAACTGGGATAGATATTCAGGTGATAGCTGCGGTCTTTGATTTCCACTCCCCCCGTTTCTCTCATCGCTCTAACCAATGCCTCCATCTCTGCTTCTGTTATTTCCGTACCTGATATAACCGTTGTTAACGATAGCTCGGATTGGGGTTCTGTTGAGACTGTAGTATCTTGTAGGTGAGACGCTCCGTCATGGTTACCCTTCATTTTGGGTTGATCGCGATCAGTGAAGTCGCTCGGATTTTGAGCAGGCGTTGGTGGTGACTTGTAGAGCAAGGCTGCCAGCAGTTCCTCTAGTTTGGGCGATCGCAAATGCAAGTCGCGCTGGGGAAAGGGCACTTGAATACCATAGCGGTGCAGGCTGGCTTCAATGCGATAGTTCAGGTCGCTCTTAACTTTAAACTGCTTCTTGGGGTCTCCCATCCAGACGAGTAGGTTAAAATTGATGGCACTTTCACCAAAACTCTGAAACCATACCTGGGGTGGCGGTTGCAATAGCACTTCCGGATGACCTTTGGCAGCTTCCAACAGTGCCACCTGCACTTTTTCCACATTCGAGCCGTAAGCGACTCCCACTGGAATCTGTAAGCGAGACACTGGGTTCCCATGACTCCAGTTAATCACCTCGCTCTCCAAAAAGCGGGAATTAGGTACAATAATCGTCACCTGATCCAGGGTGCGAATCTCAGTACTGCGTGCTCCAATGCGCTCAACCGTTCCCATCAACTCGTTCACCTTTACAAAATCGCCCACCTGAATTGGTCGCTCAAAGGTGATGATCAAGCCACTAATAAAGTTGTTAGTAATATTCTGGACGCCAAAACCAATCCCCACCCCGAGAACGCTAGCCAGAAGGGTTAACGAACCCACATCCAAGCCCCAAATTTGCAGCAAAGCAATTAGTCCTAGGAAAGTCAGGATGTACTGCATCAAAACGGCGATGATCTCCTGCACCCTGGGTTCAGCTCCCGTTCGACCCAAGACGTAGGATTTAAATAGCTGAGTAAGACTGCTGACGGCAAACCACAGCCCGACAGTGAAGCCTAGCAACAAAATTAGTTGGAGGGCAGAATAATAATTGTTGCCCAGATTAATTACTGGGGAATTGAGGAAATTGAACAGCTTAACTAGGAAGGTGAACAACTCATAGCGCCAAGTCCGCACCTGAGGAAACAGATCGGTCACGTACAAAAAAATCGCCGTCCACAGACCGACCTTTACCCCCAACAACCCTAGCTGTAAAAATAATTGGGCAGGCTGTTCCCAACGGTGGAGGGGAGAAGTTGGTTGCCCCAACCACAAACTCAGGTGGCGCGAGAGTTTTTTTCCCAACACTCCCAAACCCAAGTGCATCGCGATCGCTCCTAGCAGTACTCCCACCCCAAACACTAATGCCTGACGATAATAGATAGGAGTCCGCTCCAGATGTCCTTGGCGCAAGGCATCTTCGAGAATTCCCTGCCAAATATTGGCTTGCTCCAGGGGGTTGGAGCCTTCAACCAAGTCTTTTTCAGTAACTGTGAGGAGTTCGCGCTGGCTCCTTTGAGATCGAACAATCGCCAGTTCGTTCTTTGGGAAAACTTCTATTTCCCCTGGTTGAGGCGATCGCACTTCCTCGGCCAAAGCCTGGTTGATAATATCAGCCCGCTTCACAGCAGTATAGTTATTGCTTAAACTACCTACTTCAAATAAGAAGCGACCATCCAATACCACAGCAGCTTTATCAGTAGTTTGAACGGGGGGAGTTTGAGCTGAACTGGGCACTGCGATCAAGGTCAGCAGTAAAGTCAATAAACTAAGAAGTACCAACCGCCAACGACGCTTGAGAAAATACCAAGATCGCCCTAATAGGGAATAGGGAATAGGGAATAGGGAATAGGGAATAGAAGATTTCATATTCATTGAGACTGGCTATATCAAATCCGTGTGAGTGCCGACACTGTAGAGACATTCCGGCAGAACTGCTCTACAACTTAACCGGATTTGAAAATCATCCCTCATCCCTCATTTCCCCCAACTCCCCCAACTTCCTCATCCCTCATCCCTCATCCCTCATCCTTGTCGTAGGTGTAGGGGTTGTAGGAACGCGAGGGCGGGATTGCTCTAGTAGGGAACTAACTATAGCCCAAGCTCCGAACCCCATCAACAGCAGCAATGCGATCCCAATCGACCACACAACCACAGCATTCTTGGGCAGCGATTTCATGGGCGGGGCTAAATTGGATTGATCCGCACTTTGAGCCGTGGCGTTGAGGTCGTTCGTCCGCATCAATGTTGCCGTGATCTTATAAGGGCCAATCCGCAGGGTATCCTTACTCGAAAAAGGTTGATGGGCTTGGCGAATTGGTCGCCCATTGAGAAATGTACCGTTGGCACTCCTATTGTCGGTGACGTAAAGCTGGTTATTTTCCACTGCAATCAGGGCGTGGAACCTAGAGATTTCTTGGTGGACTAACTCCAGATGCGAGACAGGCTGTCCTTCCCAATATTGGGGCATCTGCTCTATTTCTCGACCTACAGCAATCGGTGCCGCCAAAAGCGATCGCTTTAACTCGGCCATTTCTGGGTCTTCCCACGTCAATTGAATGTACACAGGTTCTGTAGACATAGAACACCTTGACGCATCATTTTTTATTAGCCATCATGAGCGGAAAATGAAACTACAAGCTCAGTTCTCACGTCAGAACTGGACTGAGGGAACAAATCCTGATAGCCACAAGCTTATGGGCAATCACAATAATATTAGTTAAAAATAATTAAACAAGGAGAGCTAGAATAGCAACTTCTCTTGTGAGTAGGGGCTAATATCGGCAAGGTATGGAATTAAACCTTTTACGTCTATTTCAATCAACCAACCCGGAGACTCCCCTAGGCGGACGTTACAAAATTATCAGTCAGCTGGGAGCGGGCGGATTCGGTCAAACCTTCCTGGCAGAGGATCTGCATTTGCCGGGTCGCCCTCGCTGCGTGGTCAAACAGCTTAAGCCTCAGGTTAGTGATGCTCTTAGCCTGCAAACGGCTAGACGCCTCTTCGACACAGAAGCCAAAGTTCTCTATCAGCTAGGCAACCACGACCAAATCCCTCGCCTGATGGCCCATTTCGAGCAGAATCAGGAGTTTTATCTCACCCAAGAATTAATTCCTGGCCAACCGCTGACTCAAGAACTGGTGAAAGGTCAGCCTTGGTCTGTTGGCCAGACGATCGCTCTTTTGCAAGATATTCTACAGGTGCTAACCTTTGTCCACCAGCAGAATGTCATCCACCGTGATATCAAGCCCTCTAACCTGATCCGCCGCGAACGGGACGGTAAAATCGTACTGATTGACTTTGGTGCAGTCAAACAAGTCACTACCCACACCACCAATCCCCTGCCGGGACAGACGAATTTAACCATTTCCATTGGCACTCAGGGTTACGTTCCTAAAGAACAATTAGGGGGGCATCCTCGCTTTAGCAGCGATGTCTATGCTGTGGGCATGATTGGTATTCAAGCCTTAACCGGAGTTCATCCCAGGCTGTTAACAGAAGATCCCCAGACTGGAGAGATCGACTGGCGCGATCGCGCTCCTCAAGTCAGCCCCGAATTGGCCGATGTTCTGGATTGCATGATCCGCTATGACTTCCGCGCCCGCTACGCCACAGCAGCAGAAGCTCTAGAAGCCCTGCGGAGTCTACCAGCTGAGCTTCTGGAATCAGTGCCACCTCAAGAGATTGAACCAGAACAAACCACAGCAATTTTCCATCCGGAATCGCAAAACTCTGACAGTTACATGGGCACCACAGTGCCAGAGAGGGCACAATCCTCCCCTAACCAATCCCAGCGTGCAACTCGCCCCATAAATGCTGCCAACTCAGCAGGGGAAATTAGATCTTCAGGCTCAATACCCACGATTGCCGCATCGGAGTTGCCCTCCCAAAAATTGGTTAAACCTCTCGCCATTGTCGCAGTTTTAGTGGCGGTCGGCACTAGCTTAGCGATCGCTAAAGTGTTCCTGTTACCTCAACTCTCCAATCAAACAGTATCTAAAAACCAGGGACAGGTGGCAAATATCCCCTCCGATCCTACTGCCAGTCTGACTCCAGCAACCCCGATTGAGGGAGCATCTCCGGTGAGTCCGACTCAGGCGTCTCCCTCACTAACTCCCAACAGTACATCCCCAGCTAATTCCACTCAGGCGTCCCCATCCCCAACTTCTAACTCTTCAGCCTCGACAACGAAAGCCCCATCCCCAGCCACCTCTGGGGTAGAGCCAGCCCCATCCCCAGCCACTTCTGCGGCTAAACCCGCCCCATCCTCAACAACCTCTGGAGCCAAGCCAGCTGCATCCCCAGCCTCTCCTCCAGCCACCCCAGCCCCTGTGGCTCCACAACCACCAAAAGATACAGCAACTGCCGAAACCTATTGGAAACGCTGCTATGACTTGAACGTGCAGCAGCAAGCGGCGCGAGCGATCGTGGAGTGCGATCGCGCTCTTGCCCTCAACCCCAACTATCCCGAAGCCTTATGGAGCAAAGGTGCTGCTCTAGAACAGCAGGGAAACCCGCTCGAAGCGCTCAAACTTTACGAACAAGCGATCCAACAAAAGCCGGGGTTTGCTGAGGCTTGGAATAATCGGGGAACGACTCTCCTGAAGTTGGGCCGCGCTAATGAAGCTGTTTCAGCCTATGAGAAAGCCATTGAAATTAAGCCCGATTTTGCCAATGCCTGGGCTAACCAGGGTGCAGCCCTTTGGGAGATAGGACGCTTCGATCAGGCGATCGCTTCTATGGATAAAGCCATCCAACTCGATCCCAACAACCAAGATGCAATTAAGCTGCGTCAGTTAGCACGGGAAAAATTAGGGCACTAATTTAACCAATAGGAGAGAAAATGACCATGGAGGGATTCCGGCACGGGCAATCCTGATGATTACCCATAAGTTGTACTGCACGGCTATGGGGTTACTGATGGATCTGATATCATGTCCGGTTGATTAACCATAATAAAACCAGCTCTTTGGGCGGGTTTTGACTTAAGACCTATCTGTGCTGTCTCAAGAATTTGTCACTAAACCCGCCCCTNNTGTTTCACCGGACATGATATGACAGACACTGAAGCGGATGATTAAATGAAGTGGGCTATAGTTTAGGAATTATGCTTATAGTATATGGTAATGGATAATTGCCTCCAAATTCCTCACCCATCACCAATTACCAATCACCAATTCCTAGCTGTAACGAAAAAAGAACGCCTCAAACCTGGAACTTCAAGGGACGGTAATTTTTTTGTATAGCGACCAAAATTGGCACCCTCGTCTCCTGGCTGAAGTACTGATGCCTGCCAGCCGTGGATAGAAAATAGCTTTTCAGGCTCATCGGTGCCAAAGCGCCAATGTTGGCGAATTAAGCCGTTGCTTTTTAGAGCAACTTCTAAAGACTTGACACTGACTAAGTCAGCACCTAAATAGCTCCCAGGTACGCTTAAGTCTGAAATCGTTTTGAGCAAGTCATTAACTTCAGGCTTATTTAAATACATCAACAATCCTTCCATCAGCCAAACAGTGGGTAGATCCGGTTTATATCCTTTATTTATAAGCAAATGAGACCACGGTTGCCCTAGGTCAGCTGCGATCGCTTCTCTATAACACTGAGGGGTGCTATCCTTGAGAACTAAATTTTTTCTCTCTAGTACCTCCGGTCGATCGACCTCGTACAAATGAGTTGCCGATGGCCAAGGCAGACGGAAAGCCCTAGTATCCATTCCAGCTCCCAAAATGACAACTTGGCGTAATTGGGCTACTACCGACAGCAAAAAATCATCGAAGAATCGGGTACGTACAGCAACAAAGCGGGTGCGGAGAGCTTTGCACCGAGCAATATCACCCCCTTGTTTTTGCCATTTTTCTATAAGAGCAGTTAGTTCAGAATCTGCTAACTGTACAGCAAAATAATCTTCAAACAAGCGATCGGATCTTTCCATTTCTATGGCGCGTTTAGCTGCCATAACTAGGGGGATGCGAGAAAGTGAATTATCAATTTCAGACATTTAGTTTTAATATATAACAAGCTGCTGATGTCATAAAACAGTATCTAATAAGTTAATAATAAATTACTATTCATTTTAATTTTTCTTTGCCTTTTAGCCACGCCAATCTGGGAAATTTCCTTGCAGGCAGGCGGCAATTTCTTCTAGCCAGCAGTCTTCTACATTGGCGATCCAGTCTTCAAACTTGTCATCTGTCCCTGCTTTTAAATTCTTATATTTTAACTTTAGAGAAAGTTTATCATAGTTATTAGATTGGATATTTGCTAATACAGAAGCAGTCATTGATAATCTCCTTGGTTTTAGTTTTATCGCCAGTAGTTCTGTTGCTTACAAGGTTTATAATCCAGCATTTTTGAGAGAAATCTTATTAATTAAATCACTAGTAAGCTTGATATTTATCATGCCGATAAGTGATGAGTTATCTGTCTGCTACGTAACCTATTGACGCCTAAGTCGTGACTTGCAGGAACCTCATTTGTGAGAGATATCACAATTGGCCACATAATGGGAGAGGGATGAGGGATGAGG
>DNXU01000367.1:0-1506 GCA_003505715.1 Cyanobacteria bacterium UBA8803
GTTGATGGGTGATGGGTGATGGGTGATGGGTGATGGGTAATGGGTGATGGGTGATGGGTGATGGGTGATGGGTGATGGGTGATGGGTAATTGGTAATTGGGAAAATTCCAGCTTATTCTACCATTCGCGATCGCATCTTAAGTCTCCCTCACCCCCTCACTCCCTCACCCCCTCACTCCCTCACCCCCTCGCCCTAATTTTCATTTAAGCTGTAGCATTATGTGGAAAAGTGGGGAGTGAACTTTTATTCATGAACGCGATCGCTAAACTAGCCCTACAAGAAGGGAAATACATTATCGATACCCAACTCGGTCAGGGTATCTTCAATCTCACCTACCGAGCAACTCATAGTGAGTCAGGTCAAACAGTCATCATCAAAACTCTCGGACAATCTCTACACCAGCATCCAGAGTTTGACCGATTCAAGCAGCAATTTCTAGAGGTTGCCGAACGCTTGAGCCGTTGCCAGCACCCCAATCTCGTGCGGATACTGGACTGGTTTGAAGATTCCGGATGTCCCTACCTGGTGATGGAATATGTTCCAGGGCAAACTCTAGCTGAAATTATTGCAGTCGAGCGGGTGCTTGAACCTCAAGCCCTTGAATATATTCGTCAAATTGGCGCAGCCCTCATAGTACTACACGAGGCAGGCTTGCTGCATCGGGATGTGAAACCTGAAAACATCATTCGGCGTCAAGATAGTGACAGCGTCGTGTTATGCGAATTTGGGATAACCTGTGACTTCACACCAGGAGTGATGCAAACCCACGCCAATCTCCTCGGTGCTGGGTATATCCCTTTAGAGCAATATGACTTGCAGGGTGAGCGCACAAAGTCCACAGATCTTTATGCTTTGGCAGCAACGCTCTACTGCTTGCTGACTGGACGCCCACCCCTACCAGCACCCGTCCGAAAAGCGCTGTACTTAAAAGGGGGTAATCGCCTTTTTTCTCCGGACTTATATCAAGGGAAGCCGAAAATTAGTACAGCTGTTAAACAAGCGTTGTGGTACGGTTTGGAACTAGCCCATCAAAGACGCCCCCAAACCATTGAAGCTTGGTTTTCCCAGCTCCTGAGTCAGGAACCACCAAAAGTGCCCGAAGTGGCTACTATCCAATTAGACCCTGCTATGGTGCCGCAAACAACAAAGAAAGAAAATCTTGATTCCCCCCTCCCCTCCCCAGCGCAGTCCTCAGTTAAAAAACCCACCACCCAAAACCCAACCCGCGATCAAACCAAAGTTTCAAAAATCAAAACCCAACCCGCGATCGCACGAAAAGGTCAAAAATCAAAACCCAAAACTGCCAGAGCCAGATCGCCCTTACAAGCGCTACTGATGACGGGAGCGATCGCCGCATCTGCTGGAATGGGATTTGGCTTAGCCGTGCGACTGAACCACCCCGCTCAGCCTGGTTCAACCCTCTTACACACCCAGCAAACCTTTCCACCGCGAAGTGATTGGCCTGTTTCAGAATCCCATCTTTAAGGGATGAGGGGATGAGGGGG
>DNXU01000367.1:1723-7385 GCA_003505715.1 Cyanobacteria bacterium UBA8803
CTCACTCCCTCACTCCTCATCCCCTCATCCCCTCACCCCCTCACTCCTCACTCCCTCACCCTACCTACAAAGCTAGAGGCAGCATTTAGAGCAATCACGTTATAATTCGTTACGGATGCTAAAGAAACTTTTCTGGCACTGACCCCTAGGTTTGCATCCATAGGGTTTCCACACTTCTTGTAAAGTTTTATGAGTAATACTGTCATTCATGCCTTTTTTGTCGGCAGAGCGATGGCTCAAGTGCTGAACGAATTATTAGAAGATGGATTGACTAACGCTTTGAGCGAACTTGGTAAATTTGATGCCGAACAACGAGAGCGACTGCGGCAGTTTAGCGAACAAGTTATGGAAAAAGCAGATCGGGAAGCAGAAACTGCCATGAGTGGGAGAACTACCAGCATAGCTGTGGGCTACCAACCCGGCGGTGACCTACAAGCAACCATAGACGAACTACGGGCGGAAATGGCTCGCTTGCGTACTGAATTACAACTCTACCGCAATAAATCGGTGACCTAATTCACCCGGTAGTGCCAGAAGGCACAAGGTAGAAGGCTCCAAGGCAGAAGGGAAGAAAGCTTTTTTTTAAAGGGTGGGTTATTTCCGCCGAGCTGTACTAGCTCACTGCCTAGATTTACCGCCAAAAGTATAGTGCGCACTTGGCCTCTATTTCAGAGTTTTTGAGTTTTTATAAGTTTTTTTGAAAACAATCATTTAGGAACCCGAGTGTCTGCTGTTTCTAACGACTATGTCAACCTTACGCCCTATAAGGAACCCCAGGTGTCTAACCCACGTTTCTTAGGAAAGGCACGCAACGATAAAGCGTATCGTTGGAATCGAGAAAATTACTCCCGTCAACGACGGTTTATTGACATTTGGGCTTTCGTTTTAACCCTGCTGTCTGGGTTATGGCTCGATAGTAAACCCTGGAGTTATTCAGGGGGCTTCACGGAAGCCAAACAGGAGCGTCGCCGTAAAGCTCAGGCAGTCTGGATTCGAGATACGTTATTAGATTTGGGGCCAACTTTTATTAAAGTTGGGCAACTTTTTTCAACCCGTGCCGATCTCTTCCCCAGCGAATATGTAGAGGAACTTGCTAAGTTACAAGATCGGGTGCCTGCCTTTAGCTACGAGCAAGTTGAAGTTATAATTCAGCAAGATTTAGGCAAGTCGGTTACAGAACTTTTCCGCAGTTTTGACCCCATCCCCCTTGCTGCTGCCAGCCTCGGCCAAGTTCACAAAGCCCAACTTCATAGCGGTGAGGAGGTAGTAGTAAAGGCACAACGACCGGGTTTGCGGAAGCTTTTTACTATAGATTTACAAATTCTCAAAGGGATTGCCCGTTATTTTCAAAACCATCCAGATTGGGGGCGAGGTCGAGACTGGATGGGCATCTATGAAGAATGCTGCCGGATTCTGTGGGAAGAGATCGATTATCTCAAAGAAGGTAGCAATGCTGATACGTTTCGCCGCAATTTCCGCGCCTATGACTGGGTGCGGGTGCCCCGCGTCTACTGGCGGTATGCCTCACCACGGGTATTGACGCTAGAATATCTACCAGGAATTAAGATCAGCCATTACGAAGCTCTAGAAGCGGCAGGTCTGGATCGTAAATTACTAGCTCAACTAGGGGCAAGAGCTTACCTACAGCAGCTTCTCAATGATGGTTTCTTTCATGCCGATCCCCATCCAGGTAATATTGCGGTAAGTCCAGAAGGGTCTTTGATATTTTATGATTTCGGGATGATGGGCAAGATTAAAGCCAATGTCCGAGAACAATTAATGGAAACCCTTTTTGGTATTACTCAAAAAGATGCCGACCGGGTGGTTAATTCGCTGGTGGCTCTGGGTGCCCTCTCCCCAGTAGAGGATATGGGACCAGTACGGCGCTCCATCCAGTACATGCTGGATTATTTTATGGATAAGCCGTTTGAGGAGCAATCAGTAAGTGAAATTAGCGACGATCTTTATGAAATTGCTTACGATCAGCCTTTTCGCTTCCCAGCCACCTTCACCTTTGTGATGCGAGCCTTTTCAACCTTAGAAGGGGTCGGGAAAGGCTTAGACCCAGAGTTCAACTTTATGGAGGTAGCAAAACCCTTTGCACTACAGATTATGACAAACGGTAATAGTACTGATGGCAATAGCTTCTTGAATGAACTGGGACGCCAAGCAGCACAGGTAAGCAGTACGGCGTTGAGCTTGCCCCGACGCATTGAGGATACGATTGAGAAATTAGAGCGGGGAGATCTGCGAGTGCGCGTGCGGTCTATCGAATCAGACCGTCTTCTGCGCCGTATTAGTAACCTTCAGCTGGGAACCAATTATACTTTACTAGTCAGTGCGTTTACGCTGTCGGCGACGATTCTATTCGTCAATGATAAAGTAGGGCTGGCCTTAGTCGTTGCATTTATAGCGGCGATCGCAGCCTTTGCCCTGATTCGGCTAGTCAGACGGCTAGACAGATTCGATCGCATGTTGTAGTTACCCTATACTTCTCGACGCCAGCTACCTGCTATGAAATGTTGCTTCACGGGTCTCACCGATCCGGGGTTAATTCGTACCGTAAACCAGGATTATTACTACATCGACCCGCAAGGGAGATTTTTCATTGTTGCTGATGGCATGGGGGGTCATGCAGGAGGGCAGGAAGCCAGCCAGCTAGCAACAGAGGCAATTCAGGCTCATTTGGATGAACTTTGGGATTCACCCAGTACTTCAATAGAGTTGCTCGAGCAAGCCTTTGACAGGGCAAATCAGGCAATCTTGCAAGATCAAAAAAATCACCCAGAGCGCTCCGATATGGGCACCACTACCGTTGTGGTGATGTTCCGCCAAGGCCAGCTTTGGTTCACTCATATTGGAGACTCTCGCCTCTATCGGTTACGAAGCTCCCAGCTAGAGCAGATTACGGAAGACCACACCTGGGTAGCACGAGCCATGAAAGCTGGGGATCTCACCCCAGACCAGGCTCGGATGCATCCCTGGCGTCACGTTTTGTCTCAATGTTTGGGTCGCAAAGACATGCAGCAAATTGATGTTGAAGCGATCGACATCCTACCAGGCGATCGCTTGCTGCTTTGTACCGATGGTCTCACTGAAGAACTTTCCGATGCTGCCATCGCTTCCCATCTCGATCCCAGTTTAACCTACGAGCAAGTGGCGGCTAACTTGATTGGCTCAGCGAAGGAGAAGGGAGGTCGAGACAACATTACGGTAGTTCTGGTAGGAATTAATGGGATCGAAGATTAAAAATTAAAAAATCGTTAAGTTATCTGGACGGCACCATTTTATATCCACAGCAATCCCTTGAGCGTCTTCTGCTTGTAGATCCTCAATGTAGCCACCTTGAGAAGATTTGGCTTCTTCAAGACTATCAAAGGGACCAAAATAGTAAATCACCGCAGGTTCTGTAGTTGAGATTTCCACCCACCACGCCAATGGTGAGGGAGTTTGGCTGTCAGCTGTCATAGGCTTAACACTAACAATTTTGCCGCCCAAACGGGCAATCCGTCTGATGGTTTGGTTCATGCGACTGTAAGGCACGGCAAGCCACATACTGCTACTCTGACGAATTGGGTAACCGATTTGGCCAATTTGGGCTTTCTGACCCAAACCCACTACTTCAAAGAGAAACCAACGACCATCAGATGATGAGTTATCTGCTGTGCCAGCGAAAATTGAGATATGCATTCTTGAATGGTAATTTCGATACCCCCACAAAACACAATAATTTTAAGGGAGAGAAGCCAGAGAGAGGGAGAGGGAGAGAGATTTTCTTAGGGATGAAGGATGAGGGATGAGGGATGATGGGGTGAGGAGGTGAGGGGGTGAGGAGGTGAGGATGTGAGCGATCTTCTGGAAATGGGGAGATGATAGGATTGGTAGCTAATTCTTTATCCTCATCCTTCATCCCTCATCCCTCATCCTTACTCCCTCCGTCTTTAAGGAAAATATGGTTTGATGAAATCATAGTTTTTAATCTGTTTTGGCTCCTCCATCCCAATCAATCATGAGTTTTAATCAAGAATTTGAGCTACTCCTACGTGCCCGCTATCCTCTGATTTACATTCCCACCTTGGAAGAAGAACGAGTAGAAGTTGCGATCGCTCAAGCTGCCAAACGCCTTGGTGATCGCGCCGTCTATATTTGGGATTTTGTTGATGGGTATCAGGGCAATCCGAATGATGAGGGGTTCGGACGCCGCAATCCGTTACAAGCTTTAGAATTTTTAGAAAAAATACCGGAAAATGCTGCGGCTCTCTTTATATTAAGAGATTTTCACCGCTTCCTGGAAGATATATCTGTGGCGCGAAAACTGAAAAACCTGTCGCGTCGGCTCAAGTCTCAGCCTAAGAACATTATCATTGTGTCACCCCAAGTCTCGATCCCACCTGATCTAACCGACGTACTAACGGTGCTGGAATTTCCTTTACCCGAAGTATCGGAAATCAAGGCCGAGATCGAACGCTTGTTAGCAGCCATGGGGCAATCCCTGACTGATAAAGTACTAGATGAGTTGGTGCGTTCCTGTCAGGGTCTGTCCCTAGAACGAATTCGCCGGGTACTCGCCCGTGCGATCGCCGCTCACGGAGAAATCCAGCCAGAAGATGTAGAGATGGTTCTGGAAGAAAAACGCCAATCCATTCGCCAAACCCAGATTCTAGAATTTTACCCAACTACGGAAAAAATTTCGGATATCGGCGGTTTAGATAATCTGAAAGACTGGCTACTGCGAAGGGGGGGAGCCTTTACCGAACGAGCCAGACAATACGGTTTGCCTCATCCTCGCGGCTTGCTGCTAGTGGGAATTCAAGGAACGGGGAAATCTCTAACAGCTAAAGCGATCGCCCACCACTGGCACCTCCCCTTACTGCGTCTAGATGTCGGGCGTCTGTTTGGCGGTTTAGTCGGAGAATCAGAATCTCGTACCCGACAGATGATTCAGCTAGCCGAAGCCTTAGCTCCCTGCATTCTCTGGATTGACGAAATTGACAAAGCCTTCTCTGGCTTCGACTCCAAAGGAGACGCCGGAACCACCAGCCGCGTCTTCGGCACCTTCATTAGCTGGCTGGCTGAGAAGCGCTCGCCCGTATTTGTAGTCGCCACCGCCAATAACATCCAGGCTTTACCCCCAGAAATGCTCCGTAAAGGTCGATTTGATGAAATCTTCTTTGTCGGTTTACCCAGCCAGGATGAGCGTCAGGCCATTTTTGAGTTACATTTAGCTCGACTGCGATCGCACAACTTAAAGAATTACGATCTAGAGCGACTCGCTTACGAAACCCCCGACTTTTCCGGAGCGGAAATCGAACAGACCCTGATTGAAGCCATGCATATCGGCTTCAGCCAGAACCGAGATTTTACCACCGATGATATCTTAGAAGCTGCCAGCCAAATCGTTCCTCTAGCCCGCACAGCCCAAGAACAAATTCAGTTCCTCAAAGACTGGGCAGCTGCTGGCAAAGCCCGCATGGCTTCTAGAGACAGCCGTCTGACCAGTCGCATTCAGCGTCAATTACAATAATTTGTTGTTTGTTGTTTGTTGTTTGTTGTTTGTTGTTTGTTGTTTGTTGTTTGTTGTTTGTTGTTTGGCCTTTTCCATCAACTCTCTTGAAATAAACAATAATTCATGACTACCAACCAACAACCAACAACTAACAAC
>DNXU01000367.1:7531-12332 GCA_003505715.1 Cyanobacteria bacterium UBA8803
AACCAACAACCAACAACCAAGTTATGTTTTTGTCAGGTATAGCTAAGTTTTTAATCGGTTTTATTTTGGGTATAGCCATTTTGGCAGGTAGTGGTGCTGCCGTTGCTTATTACTTGTTTACTAAACTTGCTGCCAACCCTCCTAAACCGATTTTTGCCGAAGAGCAAAAGCGCCCGTTACCAGCTAAAACTGCTTCTTCTCCAAAAGCTTCTAAGTCTCCAGCAGTTAAGCCAGCCAGTCCCAGTGCCAGCCCTAGTCCGACCCCCAGTGAGTCGCCAACTCCAGAGGAATTGCCAACAGGAGCCTATAAAGCACGGGTTAGCTGGCCGGAAGGGCTGAGTCTCAGAGATGAACCAGGTTTAGAAGCTAACCGCGTTGGTGGTGTTGCTTACAATCAGGAAATCATCATCCTGAAAGAAAGTGAAGATCAAAAATGGCAGAAAGTAAGGATCGTAGATGGTGACCAGGAAGGCTGGATCAAGGCAGGCAATACTGAACGACTTGAGGATTCCGAGGAATCATCAGCCCCTAGCCCCCAACAGAGCCAATAGTATGTTTTTTTAACCCTCTCCAGTCAAACCAGCCCAAATATCTGTAGGGGCGGNNGGCGGGTTTAGGGACTAATATTAAAGGCTCCTCACAGATATAACTTAAGTCAAAACTTAGGGTTGAGCGTAGTCAAAACTTAGGGTTGGTAGAGACGTTCCGGTGGAACATCTCTAGACTGTGAACCAATAACTAAGAACAAGCTCTAAGATTAATTTCTCCTGTAGAGCCAAATCCGTTGGATACCCATCCCGCAATAGGAGATGTGATTCTCGCCCACTCCCGACCTTCGCTGTCTACTTCAAATCTGGGGGGATTGCTCAGGGTTACCCGATCTTCAAAGAATACACCACCAACTCTTGGGGAGTTCTTATCAGGTCTTTCACGAACTGTCAGACCTTCAGGCCCCTCATAAATAACTCGGCGGCAGCGATTAGCTGAAGAAGTCGGAGGTGGTTGGGGCCTCACAGGTTCTCCAGAGCAGAGTTTGAGGTCTTCTGTATTAACGAATCCAGCAATGGGGGAACTGATCGCAATCCACCCCCTCCTGCCGTTTTCTTCGGCCAGGGTAACTTTTTCGTCAGCTTGTAGAGATCTAATTGGCTCGGCTCTCGAACGCTCTGAGTAGATAAACGTCGAGCGGGCTGCCGCACGACATTCTCCTAGGAATCCCTGTGCCAGTTGCAGGTTTTCTCGCTTGAGAGAGGCGGTTGATGCTGATTCAAGACTTGTGTTGCCTGATGTGGTATGCGTAGCGATATTAGCAGCAGCCTCAAAACTCCCTACAGGACTTAACACGAAAGCCAAGAGAGCGATCGGTTTGCTCCAGTGGCTCATCCTTTTCATACAGCTTACCCCTTCACATTTTAAGTTTTCATAATACGACCAGAGACACAGCTTTCTGCTTTTTACATTTTTTTTGTAAGAAAACTTCATCTTTTTGGGTGAGGATAAAATCTGAACTCCTCAACTCCTGAATTCTTCCGTTCACTACTTGTAAAGAAAATTATCTAAATTTAAAACTTGATTGCAATTTTTCAGATAGTGCTTCAGTATCTGAAAACAGAGTGATACGTTGAAAAAGCTTATCTAAATCGCTTTCACACAATATTTTAAGGACTGGATAATAACTCATGTACGACAAAAATACAGGTAAAGACCTCGCGACCGCCCTTGTTACTGCTGGGTTAGGGGCCGGGATCGTCACCTCTTTTGCTGTCAGCCAAGGCCAACATCCCATAATAGCGCTGGCAATTACAGGTATAGCAGCTCTATTTGCTGTCCTTTGTGATCGAGCTGGAATAATTTGAAAATTAGGGAGAGGGAAAAAAGAAGAGGGAGAGGGGAGATATGCTATAATTAGCCCTTGAAAACTCGCAAACGGTTCAAAATTAGGTGTTCGGCAACTAGCGAGAAAAACAGCCCAGAAAAATTTATGGAAACCCTTGCCTATCTAGATCTGGCCGTAGCCTATGAAGCACCCATAGATACCACTCCCACTTTAAATGGGGAGAGCCTGGAACCTTTGGTGCAACCCAAGCGACAAACACTTTTAATGCACGCTAGGCTTTGCCTGCTTTCTCTCCTCGTCATCCTCGGTATTTTCACCATGGCAGGCGAAGCATTAGCACAAACACTCAGGCAAGGTGATAGTGGCCCAGAAGTGAGTGAGGTGCAACAGCGCTTGCGAGAACTGGAATATTTCAACCAGGCACCAACAGGCAATTTTGGACGAGTAACCAAGAATGCAGTAACCAGATTTCAGCAGGACAATGGTCTGATTGCTGATGGAATTGTTGGCCGCTCAACTTGGAATGCTTTATTTAATCAACAATTCAATCAACAAGTTCAATATCCAGTGGAGCGACCTGTTTCTACCTCCGCCTATACTCTTCCACCTCCGAATTATTATTCAGGGAGGCTCCCACTACCTTCCATTAATCCAGAACCCATTTCCTCGATCGATTTCCCAAATCCTTCTCTTCCTCAGGAAATAGCTCAAGACTTTTCCAGACGGGTATTGCGTAGAGGCAATATTGGCCCAGAAGTCAGACGGCTTAAACAAAAGCTAAGAGAAGCAGGTTTTCCACCAGGTCAGATCAATGATTATTACGATGCCCGAACTGAAGCAGCCGTCACGGATTTTCAGAGAAGCCGGGGTTTAACAGTTGATGGTATCGCTGGTCGAGATACTCTGACAGCATTAGGGTTAATTCGTTCTGAAGAAGGCGGTTACGTCGTAGTCGTCCCCATGCGTAGTGGTAATACACTCACTCAAGTTCAAAAATACGTGCCTGATGCTGTTCCACAGAATTCAAGACGAGGAAGGTTTGTGAATGCTGGAGCATTTTCTAACCGTGAGAGTGCAGAGAGCGAGTCTTATCGTTTGCGATCGCACGGACTTGATGCACGGGTAGCGTATTTGCGCTAATGGCTGATATCAAACCGATTGATTAACCATAATAAAACCAGATCTTTGGGCGGGTTTTGAGTTAAGACTTATCTGTACCGTCTCGATAATTAATAGAGGCTTGTTTATTGGGAACTCCCCCACTAATGCGATCGCATCGGTGGGGGATTGTTACTTAGCTTAACGCTTCCAGGTAGTCCCGTACTCGGTTGCGGCGCTTGGGTTGACGCAATTTTTGTAGGGCTTTTGCTTCAATTTGGCGTACTCGTTCCCGTGATAACTCCAAAGCACGGCCAATTTCAGCTAGGGAGTAGGGATGACCATCTTCCAAGCCAAACCTCATGCAAATCACATCCCGTTCGCGGCTGGTTAAGTCAGCTAAAAGTTGCTGCAAATCGCGCTGTAGCGCTTCTCGCATCAAGACTTCTTCTGGAGAAGTCTCTTCAGTTTCTAGTAACTCACCGANNGAGTTCCGTGTCTTTCTCTTTGCCTACTTTAATTTCCAAAGAAACCGAGCGAGGTACTCGCAGTAAGACTTCCCGCACTTGAGGTGCTTCCATCTCTAACTCTTGAGCAATATCCTCAATCGTAGGCGTGCGGCCCCGTTCCTGGGAAATTTTGCGTTGGGCTTTTTTGATTTTGTTGAGTTTTTCGGTGATGTGAACCGGAAGGCGAATAGTACGGCTTTGAGTAGCGATCGCTCTGGTGATGCCCTGACGAATCCACCAATAGGCATAAGTGCTGAATCGGTAACCTTTGGTGGGATCAAACTTCTCAACCGCTCGCTCCAATCCTAAGGTGCCTTCCTGAATTAAATCGAGAAGTTCTAGACCGCGATTTTGATACTTTTTCGCTACCGAAACGACTAGGCGCAGGTTAGCTTTAATCATGTGTTCCTTGGCTCGCAATCCTTGAGATTGAATTTGGTCTAACTCTTGGATTGTCAGCCCAGCCAACTCAGCCCAACGCCGTTTTCCGGCTGACATGGTTGGCTTGAGTTCAGCAACTTTGACCCCGGCAGTATTAGCCCATCGTTCCAGAGAAGGACGGTGACCCAACTGAGATGCTAAGCGATCATGAACATCAATTAGATGAACAAACCGCTGAATCACTTCATCGGCTGGCGTAGCAGACTCAGTTCGCAAATCCAACAACCGCATATAGCGTTGTACTTTTTGGGCCTCCGAAACTTCCTCATCTCGCCTAAGTAAACGAACCCGACCAATCTCTTGCAGGTATAACCGAACCAGATCGGTGGTACGGCGGTTGGCACTTTTAGCAAAGCTGGTAGAATCGGTATCTTCTATGTCAGTGTCAACCAAATCATCCACTGGTCTTTCCAGATCTTCGCTAGTGTCGTTCACCTCCAGGCTGTAGGCAGGCAGCTCATGGTCGAATTCCGTGTCGGCATAGAAAGGAGTGGCTGGCATAATGATCTCTTAATTACGACCGATGACAGCACTCAAGAGCATGAGTGCATCATTTTACTTACTTCATTAGAATTCCCACCCTTGATGACCGGATAACAGCGCTTATAATTTTTTTTGACCTAAACGAGTTACTCCCTGTAAAGAGGTCGCTGTCGTCGGTGGCTGCTGCTATTTGTGTCGCTTCAGTTTCAACCTCTACATTACATAGGCGTTAAGCCTAAAATCTATCTTCAGTAGGATGACTGAGCTTCTCCTCTAGCAACAATAGTATAAGCGATGTGCTTGTCAAGCATAGTGGTTTTGGTCAAAGGCTGTAATAATCTACATCGGCCATCAGGTAGATTCCTGAAGAATTGCCTAAATTGAAGAAAAAAATTTTCTACACAGGCTAAGAGGAGGGATGAGGGATGAGGGA
>DNXU01000367.1:12426-12623 GCA_003505715.1 Cyanobacteria bacterium UBA8803
ACATTTCAAAAGCTGGGATTGACAATTGCTTTAAAACCTTTAGTCCTAATCGCCTTGGCGACTGCTATAAAACTTACGCACAGCCTCTATATATAGGTGTGTTAGTGAAGCGTAACGCACCATTACCTCTATATATGGTGTAACCACATAAGCTCAAAATTAATCCTTCACCCCTCATCCCTCATCCCTCATCCCTC
>DNXU01000367.1:12815-15128 GCA_003505715.1 Cyanobacteria bacterium UBA8803
TCATCCCTCATCCCTCACCCCTCTCTCCCTGAATGCCGCTGATTTTCAGCACGTCGTTGAAAGTCGGGCAGTAGGCTGGTAAACCCAATGTCTTTGGATTAACAGGGTTTTGGTAGGTAAAGTGCCGATAATTTAGACAGAAGCGATCCCAAGCACTCATCTGAATCTGGAACAGGGTAATGAAGAAATTAGCTAACCAGAGAGACAAGGGCACTCGGAAATAGATTTTTTTTTCCAGATAGGCACAAAGCTCTTCCACAGTTTGGTTGACAGTCATTGGGAGATTTCCCAAGACTAAGTGGTTGTTGGTCAAGCCTGGTGGCAACTCAGGTCGGTCAAGGGGATGGTTAATGAGGTAGAGTACCACCTGCGCAATATCTCGTGCATGAATGAAGTGGAAACTGCCGTCAGCTTTAAACCAGCGAATGAGGTTAACCCACTTGACCACATCAGTAATTCCAGAGGAAAGATGGGAGTAAGGTTTATTGGGATCTCCTCCCAATACCAAGGTAGGAAATAAGGTGGTCAACTTAGGAGCGATCGCTAATTTCGACAATCGCCTCATACAGTCGTACTTGGAGCGAATATAATCCGTTCCCAATTGACCAGCTTCCTTGAGGAGTTGGTTTTGGCTATCTAAAATACTCGCAGTAGAGAAATAAATCACCTGCTCGCACACCTTGGGATCGAGCAATTCCATCAGTCGGATAGTTTTGACAACGTTAATGTCAAACACTTCCTGAGACCCACCCCAAGCAGTTGCGGCGAGGATCGCTGCATCCATTGTCTTGAGAAACTTGCTGAAACGGTCGATCTCCCGCAAGTCAGCATGCAAAATTGTGATGCCGGGACGAGCGTTATAGTCAAATCCCAGTTTATCCGGGTTTCTGACCAATAAATACAGCTCGTGTTCAGTTTTCTCAATCAATGCTTCGGCGATATAGTGACCAATGCAGCCACTAGCACCCGTCACAAAAATCCGCTTGGAGGTCATTTTTGGAGTTTGGATTTTTCAAAGGCCCGCAATAAACAATATAAATCTCTCTCCCCCTCCCCCTCCTCCCTCATCCCTCTCCCTATTTTCCAGTTAGGCGTGAACGGCCATTAATTTATCAGCTTGTTTTGCTGTTTCAAAGAAGAACCTAACATTATCTTCCGGGGTTTCGGCTAAAACACCATGACCGAGATTGAATATATGACCTCGGTTCCCAGCTTTGCGAATGGTATCGAGAATGCGATCGCGGATAAAATCCTGCGACCCAAATAGCACTCCTGGGTCCATGTTGCCCTGAACTTTCATGTCAGCTCCCAATCTCTGACGAGCCTCTGCCATATCTACCGTCCAGTCTACACTGATAATATCGACGCCAGATTGTTTCATCCGTTCCAGTACCCCAGCACTACCGCTGATATAAAGAATGAAAGGCGTATCGGGATGAGTTTCTTTTACCTGGCTGACCACTCGCTGCTGATAAGGTAAAGCGAAGGTATCGTAATCCTGAGGACTCAGCTGACCTGCCCAGGAGTCAAACATCTGGACTACCTGAGCACCGTTATCGATTTGGTAACGGACATACTGGGCGATCGCATCTGCTAGCTTGCCTAACAACTGATGCAGCATTCTGGGTTCATTAAAGGCCATGCCTTTAATAATCGAGTAATTTTTAGAACTTTTCCCCTCAACTGCATAAGCAGCAAGAGTCCAAGGGGCACCGACAAAGCCTAACAGGGCGGCTTTCCCGTCAATTTCCTGCCGCAGCGTCTGCAAAATTTCCCCGACAAAGCTTAATTTATCCAATTCCAGAGGATGCAGTTGTTCGATCTGTGACCCAGAGCGAATGGGTGGATCGATAATAGGCCCTCTACTTTCAATAATGTCGAAGGGAATGCCTATCCCTGGCAAGGGCGTCAGGATATCAGAAAATAAGATCACCCCATCTGGCTGAAACGCCCTCCAGGGTTGGAGCGAAATTTCAATCGCAATTTCCGGTATTTCCGAGCGATCGCGGAAACTGGGATATTTATCCCGTAAATCTCGGTAAGCTTTCATATACCGACCTGCCTGCCGCATCATCCATACTGGCGGACGGTCTAATACTTCACCACGAGCTGCCCGTAATAAATAAGGAACCTGGGTTGACCCAGCCATACTTAACCCACCCTACATCGATTTTTTAGCGCATTTGTTAGCTTACCATTCCAGGATTACCCCTTATAAAAATCTAATCTGAAAAAGGGTAAGGGGGTGAAGGGGTGAGGGAGTGAGGGAGTGAAGGGATGAGGAAGTGAGGGAGTGAAGGGGTGAGGGAGTGA
>DNXU01000367.1:15357-20938 GCA_003505715.1 Cyanobacteria bacterium UBA8803
GGCTGAGTGCGGTTAACAAACTTGTCTGTCTAGATGTAGATGTAGAGCCACCCAAGTTTTGAGCAGGATAGGTGTAGTTCCATACCAAGTTTGTGTCCGAGAGACCAAAAAGCCTAATTGCAGAAAAATATACAAAAACAGGAGGAGTTTTGTATGCAATTTATCCGTACTAACCTATCTGCTCTGTTACGTGCCGTCCGTCTTGTGCTAGCTGTCTGTGTTTGCACATTAATGCTATTCACCCAAGCTGTACCTGCCTACAGTCTGCCAAATCCATTTTCTACTAATAAAACTCCAGCTCCTAGCGATCCCACCGNNGTGCAGCACATCTGATGGACATTGAAAAAGACTCTCAAGAGGCTATTTATCGACCCGAGCGGGCGGCACCCGGTCAAGAAGAAACCATTCGGAAAACAAATCCGGGTTTGAATGGCGTTCAAGGTACTGCTAATGCCGACCAAATGAAGCGCCCTGGCAATTCAGCAAGTACATCCGTTGAAGAAATGGTAGGAAATGCATTGGAAGACCTCAAAAGCTAAGAGCAACAAGTCTTAAGAGGCTGTTTGTCAACCCAAAATTAACACAACTTAAACAAACGCCCCCCAAGCCAACCAAAGCTGGGGGGATTAAAATTTTTTACCCCTCTTTCCACCTCATCCCTCACCCNNATTGTGCATCCCTCACCTCCTCACTCCCTCTCCCTATTTCCCAGATAGAGTACCTAGGTCAGCATCAAGTTCAACAATCTGCCCTACAGGCAAAGCAGCATTGACACCATCATGACCAAAGGGAAGGCCACTGACAATCGGGATACCCAAGTCAGAAAGGCGATCGCGCAATACTTCTTCTACCGTCCAGCTAGGAACGTCTTGAGGAGGATCGCAGCGGCTAAAGCGACCTAAGGCAATCCCTCGAACTCCTTTAAAAGCACCGCTCATACGCCACTGAGTTAGCATTCGGTCAATACGGTAGGGAGCTTCTGTCACGTCTTCTAGAGCCAGAATCGTGTCAGCCATGGAGGGTTGTACGGGTGTGCCTAATAAATGAGTCGCCACTGTAAGATTTGCTGGTAGCAGCTTGCCCCTAACTTTGCCACCGCCCCAACCGATACCTGTTAGAGGTGCCAGAGGTCGTCCTTCCACACAGTCAAATAAACGATTCAGCGACCATTCTGGCTCAGCAGCTAAGGTAGTTAATAGAGGGCCGTGAACGCCACCAATCCCTACCCGGCAAAGACTCCACAACAAACCTGTAATATCAGAAAAGCCAATTAGCCATTTGGGGGAGGGGGACTGGGAAATTTCTTGATTGCTTGTGGATAGAGAAGACCACGCCCAATTTTCTAAGAGTCGAGCGCTGCCATAACCGCCTCTAACACAGAGAATGCCTTGACATTCTGGATCTTGCCAAGCTGCTGCTAACTGTTGGCGTCTTTGAGTATCTGTACCAGCGAGATAGCCTTCTCTAGCATTCCAGTTACCGATCATTTCAACTCTATAACCCCTTTGCCGCCAAATTTCTATACCTTTTTGGCACGCTGTCAACTCTTGCAAGGCACCGCTGGGTGCCACCACTCGCAGTAAGTTACCTGGTTGGAGTGGTGGTGGTAACTGGCAGGCAGGCAAGCAAATATCCTTCATATTTTGGTTGTTGGTTGTTGGTTGTTGGTTGTTGGTTGTTGGTTGTTGGTTGTTGATCCTGAATGATGACTGCTAGGCAACAACTAATGTGGTGGGAGTCGGTGCGGAAAGCCTTATCTTCCTCTCCATTCACCGCTCCCAGTTGCCCATTTCCTAATTTTTTGCTTAAAGATTCCATAAACTGTACGGATATACCAGCCGTCTCACTGCATTTTGTACAATGGGCAGACTGATACTAAATTTTCTCACCTTGATGTTTTTTTGTTGGCAACAGACCCTGGACTGCTATCTGGGGAGCTGCAACCAATAGCACCGATGGTGTTGAAGAAATCACAATTCAACAAGTCAGCCCCATCCCCTAAGGGAATGTGTCTCCGCCGCTAGGAGGTTATATGAGTCTTCCTGTGAATCGGTCTCCCGACTCACCCAAGTCTTCTGACAAGAACCTGCCAGAAGTACCCAGTGTGCAAAACCAGCACTTCCAAACGACAACTAACGATTCTCCAAACACTACCAACTCAGCTACTACAGCAAATTCAACCGGGACAATGTTACAAAATGTCCAGCGACAACAACCTATTCCTCCGCCCAGCGAACCCATGCAGTACCGAGCCATCGGACTGATCCGGGGCCAGTACATGCCTTCCGCCGATCAATTGACGCGGGGGACGCTAGTAGCAGCTGATGGCACATTAATTGATGCAGTTCTACTAGGTCGGGTCATGAGCTTAGTCAAAAATCACTTAGACTTAGCTCAACCCCATCTCTGGGTTGTTTATCCGCGAACCAGACAAGAGGACGGGAATTTGCACGTCCAAATCGTCGGCGTCTGGGAACCCGAAAAACTTCATCCTACCGCATCCCCCGAATTACCCCCTTCTGAGGAAGAAACAGAGCAACCTGCATTGGAAATATCTCCAGACCTATCTGAACCAGATGGTTTACTAGAACTCAAAGATGGCTATTTTTCCATTCGGGGCCAAGTAATCTACCAGTCGCGGGAGACAGAAGAAGTAATTGTAAAAATCAAGCAGTCTCCTCGTAAAGAGGCGGATAAGACCAAGTTTTTCAAGTTAAAGCTGAACGGTTTTCTTGGAGAGAGAGTCATTCGTCACTTTTGGGATTTGCACGTACAGCTGAAGGCCAATAGTCTCCTAATTCAAGAGGCGAATGATATCGGCATGATCCCGATGAAGAAGCCACAGGGCAGGAAACCTTTCTCAAAAAAACGTCCGACTTCAAGAAAGAGTATCAGCCATCAACGCCCCGTTACCAAAGGAGAACAAACAGGCACAGGGGCACCCACACCGCCTAAACGCCAAGGGCCTCTGCCCAAACCAATCAAGCGGAGCGAATAGGTTCATGGTTCATGGTTCATGGTTCATTGCTAATAGCTAATTGCTAATAGTTCTTAATAAGAGGCGATGCACTATAAACCATGAACCATGAACAATTCATTCTAAACTAATTTGAGAACCCCACAGATCTTGAGGAATAAAGGAGCGGTTGGTGGGAATTGGTGCTACTGGTTCTGTGAGAGTGAATGTGCCGCTCTCAATCCATTGCTTTAATTCCAGAGCGATTTGCTGCGATAGGTAAATACTCGCTAGGGGTGCTACCCTTACTGATTTGCCCTCAATGGTGATGCGACCTGTTTTGAGTTGAGCGTAGCTGACTAAACCAAAGGTGGGACGAACACGCCGGGGAATGGAAAAGTCCACTACTGGCGCGACAATGTCTCGATCTTGTACGGCACAGCATTGAACAACTTCTTCGTTCAAGACAGGTAAGGGTACGCCGACACCTAGCATCAGAGAAGGCCCGTAATTTTTGAGGTAGCAACCCCGCACCCACTTGGGGTTCATTTGCTTAGCATCTCCCATTAGAGCTACAGTTGCTGCTGGCCCAACGGGCGTCCGGTTGGGAAGCCGTTTTTGCAGGGGAAAGTGTTGGGTGCCTTCCCAGGCAATGTAGCCAACTCCTCCACCCAGGAAAATTTGCGTCCCGATCCCAATGCTCTTGAGATCTGGGTCATTGAGTAAGGGAGAAATGGCTCCTGGGTTGGAGTAGACAGCATTTGAGAGCCTTGGCTGTAGGGGGCCGAGGTAAGTGAATAAGGGGCGATCGCCACCATTGACACCAACAATAAAGTTTTGATAGAGATTGCGCGGATTGAATAAATAAAATTGGTTAATCGTATCGCGGGTGATGGTGGTTTCAAAGGAGGCTCTGGGATAGCAGTCAGTTACCTGTCCAATCGCTCGTAAAGAGACGAGTTTACCAGCAATAAGGTCTTCAATGACATGACCGCCACCACGCTCTCTGGATTCCTCAATATCGGGTCCATCACCAATCCCAGTGTAGTCCACAGCTTGAGTTGCCCCCAAATACAAATCTACTGCGCCAAAACCAGCGTAGGCGGGTACACCATCCAACCAACATTTGCGAATCTTGATGGGAGGGTCTGTATGACCCAAATTAATAATTGCTCCGGAAGACTCCATTGGCTCAAAGGTGCCAGTGGTAATAACATCCACTTGTTTGGCTATCTGAGTCACGCCAATATCTGCTACCCGTGCTTTTAGTTCCTGGACAGTCCAAACCACCGCAGCGCGATCGCCGATTTTGTCATTGATTTGAGCAATTGTGCGCACAAGAAAAAGTATAGCTATGAGTTATGAGTTCTATTACCCCACTATATTAAAGTAGCGACTCGCCCCTACATGGGATATTTGTTTAAGGGTTCTGATAGTTACCCCAATCCCCCATTAGATACTTCATTTTCTTCGGGGGGATGCTCTGGCAATGCTAAATTCTCTGGTAGAGAATCCGTTGGGGGAACTACCTCTATCGTCTCTACAGGTTCAGCATACCTTTGGTTGGGGTGATGCCATTGATCGAGAATATCTTTAATTAAAACTTCTTTTAGCCAAACCTGAGCAACCACAGTCAGTGGTAGAGCCAACAATAACCCTAAAAAACCAAAAAAGGTCGCAAAAAATACCTGAGCCATCAGCGTCACCGCTGGTAGCAGCGATACCTGTTGTGCCATGACGTAGGGCGTCAGTAAATTACTTTCAACCTGCTGAATCACAATGTAGAGGATTAAGACCGCGATCGCTTTCCAGGGAGTCTCAAGCAGAGCGATCGCAATAGGTGGCACCACGCTCAATGCTGGCCCAATATTGGGAATAAAAGTTAAAATTCCTGCCAAAGCTGCCTGAGCCAGGGCTAGGGGAATTCTTAAGACCAGTAACCCAACAAAACTTAATGAGGCAATGACCACCATGTTGAAGAGAATACCCAGCAGCCAACCCTGTAAAGATTTGTCACATTCAACCAAAATCTCATCAACTCGACGCCGATAGAAGGATGGAAAAAGGCGTATAAAAGCTGTACGGTAAGCGTGGGGGTCAGCGAGTAGCATCAGCGCCAAAACGATGACTATCAGAAATTGAGCTAAGACCGCTAAAGAGTTTTTAGCAAAAGAAAATCCACCACCTAATACCTGCTGAACTACAGGTTGGAGCTGTTGAATCAGCTGGTTGATATTGGGAAGATACTGATCTCGCAATTCTGGCGAAATACGTCCTTTCAACACCTCGATCCATTGATTTAATTGAGCTATTCCCTTAGGAACCAACTCAATTAGCTGTTGCAACTGGGAAGCAAACGGCGGTACAATCAGCCAGTAAAACCCTACTAAAACGCTCAGCAAAAGAAACATTGACAGCAGGACGGCAAAAACCCGCTTCATGCCTGACCTATGGAACCGTTCCACCAAAATATTTAAAGCATCGGCCAGCACTACGGCAGTAAAGATCAAAAGAAGAGCCTGCCGAATTTGCCAGAGGATATACATGGAAAGGATAAAGACAAGTAAGCCTATCCATTTACCTAAACTCATTGGTTGTTGGTTGTTGGTTGTTGGTTGTTAGTTG
>DNXU01000367.1:21150-27036 GCA_003505715.1 Cyanobacteria bacterium UBA8803
AACAACAAACAACTAATAACAAATAACAAACAACAAACAACAAACAACAAACAACAAACAACAAACAACAAACAACAAACAACTAATAACTAATTAGGCGTGCTGTTCCGTCATCTTCAAAGCGTTGTTCGCCAACGCCAACTAGTTCCACAATGGTTTCACGGGCTGCGGGTGAAAAGTTGCCCTGACGGGACCCAATCTCAATAATGGTTTGTTGCCCTTCGGTACGCACTCGGTAGGTTGTGGTACAAAAGGCACCAGTTTTATACTCAAAGCTGTGACCGTCGTCCTCATAAAGCGTCCACTCTCCTGTTCCCATCCAAATCCGTAGCCTCAACTGGTCTAAAGGACGTTCGTCAGTGTATTGCATTACGGGTGCCATGGGGATAATAGCCCCAGCACGAACGTATAAGGGCATTCGTTCTAGGGGAGCATGAGCCATGATATGGGTTGGGCCTTCAATTGCCTCACCAGTCCACCAATCGTACCAGCGGCCTTCAGGTAAGTACACTGCACGGTAAACTACACCAGGACGGTAAACGGGTGCTGCTAGCAGTGATGAGCCAAGCATTACCTGGTCGGAGAGGGTGAAAGTTTGGGGGTCATTGGGGAAATGGTAGAACAGGGGGCGTACAATTGGTGCGCCAGTAGTTGCCGCTTCCCAGAAGAGGGTGTAAAGGTAGGGCAGGAGTTGGTAGCGCAGTTCAATATACTCGCGGCAAATTTGCTCAACGCGATCGCCAAACACCCAAGGTTCGTGCCGTGCCGTACTCATAGCGGAATGTCCCCGCATAAAGGGGTAAAGCATTCCCGCTTGCATCCAACGAGCAAACAACTCACCTGTAGCGTTCCCCGCAAATCCACCAATATCAGCACCGACAAAGGCAACACCCGATAAACCCAAATTACAGAGCATGGGTAGCGACATTTCCAGGTGTTCCCAAAGGGACTGATTGTCTCCTGTCCATACTGCCGACCAGCGTTGGATGCCAGCGTAGCCGGAGCGTGTTAGGACAAAGGAGCGATCGTTAGGACGTAACCGCTCCAGCCCTTGATAAGACGCCTGTGCCATCATTTGCCCGTACAGATTGTGAACTTCCCAATGAGTCACCTGCTCGTGCTGGGGCCCTTGTAAGCTGTCTGAAGGAAACCAAATTTTTTGGCCGCCGTCACCAAAGGGTCGGTCGTCAATGGCTGGTTCGTTCATGTCGTTCCATATACCAGCAACACCAACTTCTGTCAATGTTTTTTGCCAACTTCCCCACCACTCCCGCACTTCAGGACGCAGGAAATCAGGAAAGACTGCTTTCTCCGGCCAAACATAACCGTGGAATAGCTGACCGTCACTTTTGCGCACGAAATAGTCATGCTTGAGACCCTCGTCAAAGACCTCGTAATCTGATTCTGGCTCGTACTTAACGCCGGGGTCAATAATTGTTACCGTCTTGAAGCCATCCTGTTTTAAGTCCCGTAACAATTCTTCATAATCGGCAAAACGTTTGGGGCTCCAAGTAAACACTCGATAGCCCCGCATATAGTCAATATCGAGATGGATGACATCGCAAGGAATCCGGCGCTCTCGAAATTCACGGGCGAGTTCGCGCACGACAATATCAGATTCATAACTCCAACGACATTGGTGATAGCCCAGCGCCCACCGGGGTGGTAAAGGCATTCGACCTGTCAATTCTGTATAAGTATTGAGAATTTGAGCAGGTTCACAGCCATAGATAATGTAGTAATCCAGTTCACTACCTCGGGTTTCCATCCGCCAAACACCAGGCGCTTCGGCACCAATATCAAATTGGCTCCAAAAGGTGGTGTTGAAGAAAAGCCCGTACCCAACCCCCGGACGCAGCGCCATGAAGAAGGGAATGGCTTGGTACATATTATCTGTTTGCACGTCGTAATCAAGGGAATCAATCGTCCAGTTAGTTTGGACTTTTCCCAGTTTTTCGAGCAAGCCCGTCCGTTCACCAAAGCCGTAGAAGCGTTCCTCAGCTTCAATCTGTTTCCAACCCGCCACAGCACCTGCACGCCAACCCATCCCTACGTCTGCGTCTCGGGCAAAGGGCACTCCTGCTGAGTTAAGAAACTCGATGCGGCAAGGATTGCGATATATTACAACCCGCAGTTGGTCGGTAGCAATTTCTACCCCATCAGCTTTTTCTTGCACCTGAAATGGTACACTAGGCCATTGTTCATCCGCTCGCGTCACCGCCCACGACCGACGCGGCAGAGGTTCCCCTGTAGGTGCCATCCGTACCCGAATTAAGTTCGGTGCCAGCACGCTAATCGTCAGACAGGGTTCGCCACACTGAAAGCGAATGTGACGATCATTCTGTTCAATGGCTTGTACGGCTCCGATGGTTGACCAAGGCGGCTCGGTTGTGTGCAGTTGTCCGAAGTATTGCGGCATATTTCCTGATATAACGACAAATCAGTGGAATTTTCATTGATAACACTATCTAATTACCTCTAACACAGGTGATAATTCCGACAAACGCAGTGGCACGCAGATGGCTGTAAAGTACTTTTTTCTCTCCGATGGCTGGACTGTGGGTCGAGTGTGGGAGTTTGGTGGGCTTTGGAATGCAAACGCTTGGCGGCGCGAACCTGAAATTGAGCGAATGAATCTTTGTATCGTAGAGCAAGGGGAAAAATTGTGGCTCTATCGGGTTGAAGACGCTGTTCTCATGGTAGAAGTCAACCCTACACCAGCAGCCTCGCCCGAGTCAGCAAAGACTATTGGTCAAGTCGTCCTCAAACGCCTGATTACTGCCGACCAAGCTATCGAGCGATTAGCAACCGCCCAGGCTTGGTTGAACCCTCCATTTAAGGATGAGGGAGTGAGGGGATGAGGGAGTGAGGGGATGAGGGAGTGAGGGGAGGAGGAAGTGAGGGGATGAGGGAGTGAGGGAGTGAGGGAGTGGGGGAGTGAGGGAGTGAGGGATTGGCAAGATTATTAAATAATTATTAGTTAGCTCCTGTTCTACTTCACTACCCTCATCTCCCTCACCCCATCACCCCCTCACCCCATCACCTCCTCACCCCATCACCTCATCACCCCATCACCCCCTCATCAGCTTGCAATCGTCTCTAACAAAAGTTACACTTCTTTAAACAATCTTTAGTTTCACGGATGCCTTGTCCGAGACTTGGCGTTGTCTTGTCTGGGGTTGAAATAACTTCAGCCAGGTAAAGGCTAAGTTGTAACCTCTTTAGCAAAAGAAAGGTCGAAGTAGAAACTTTTATCTCTAGGAGGAGCGTAGTCAATGGGACTACCTTGGTACCGAGTACACACAGTCGTCCTGAACGATCCAGGGCGTCTGATTTCCGTGCATTTGATGCACACTGCCCTCGTGGCAGGCTGGGCTGGTTCGATGACTTTGTACGAACTGGCAATTTTTGACCCCAGCGACCCAGTCCTTAACCCCATGTGGCGTCAAGGCATGTTCGTTCTGCCTTTCATGGCGCGTTTGGGTGTCACCGGTTCATGGGCTGGCTGGAGTGTCACGGGTGAAACCGGAGTAGACCCCGGATTCTGGTCTTTTGAAGGCGTTGCTGCCGCTCATATTATCCTTTCCGGTCTGTTGTTCCTGGCAGCAGTCTGGCACTGGGTTTACTGGGATTTAGAACTGTTTAGAGACCCGCGCACTGGGGAACCAGCGCTTGACTTGCCAAAAATGTTTGGCATTCATTTGTTCTTGTCGGGTCTTCTGTGCTTTGGTTTTGGTGCGTTTCACCTAACCGGGTTATTTGGACCTGGGATGTGGGTGTCTGACCCTTATGGTCTGACTGGTAGCATTCAACCCGTCGCTCCGGCATGGGGTCCAGAAGGGTTTAACCCTTTCAACCCTGGCGGTATTGTCGCTCACCATATTGCCGCAGGTATTGTTGGCGTTATTGCTGGTTTATTCCACTTGAGCGTTCGACCCCCAGAACGGCTGTTCAAAGCTTTGCGTATGGGGAATATTGAAACCGTACTTTCCAGTAGTATTGCTGCCGTATTCTTTGCTGCTTTTGTAGTTGCGGGTACGATGTGGTACGGTTCAGCGGCGACCCCAATTGAACTGTTTGGTCCAACCCGCTATCAGTGGGATAATGGTTATTTCCAACAGGAAATTGCGCGGCGTGTGCAAGCTGATGTGGGAGCAGGTCTGAGCCAAGAAGAAGCTTGGTCAAACATTCCTGAAAAGCTAGCATTCTACGACTATATTGGCAACTCTCCTGCTAAAGGCGGTTTGTTCCGCACCGGACCGATGGTGAAAGGTGACGGGATCGCTCAAGAGTGGTTGGGTCATCCAGTATTTACCGATAGCGAAGGTCGGGAGTTGAGCGTCCGTCGGATGCCTAACTTCTTTGAAACATTCCCTGTAATCTTAACCGATGCCAACGGGATTGTTCGTGCGGACATTCCTTTCCGACGCGCTGAATCAAGATATAGCTTCGAGCAAGCTGGTGTTACCGTCCAATTCTACGGTGGTGCCCTTGATGGTCAAACCTTTGACGACCCAATTGATGTGAAAAAATTTGCTCGCAAGGCTCAATTAGGTGAGCCTTTCGAGTTTGATCGAGAAACCCTAGACTCTGATGGTGTGTTCCGTACCAGTCCCAGAGGTTGGTTTACTTTCGGTCATGCCGTGTTTGCTCTGCTGTTCTTCTTCGGACATATCTGGCATGGCTCCCGGACGCTATTCCGAGATGTCTTTGCTGGTATCGATCCCGACCTAGAGGAACAAGTTGAGTTCGGTCTATTCCAAAAAGTGGGCGATACCACTACCCGGAAGAAAGAGGCTGTCTAAAAAACTGCTCCTTAGTCAAAAGTAAAGAGGTAAAAGAAAATTTTCTTTTACCTCTTTGCTTTTTAGCTGTTCCTTAGCAAGGTAGACTAGTAGTTGAGCAAATAATCGGGAATTATTGACATGGAAAGCCTTGTTTATATCTTTGTAGTGATAGGCGCACTGGGCGTTCTGTTTTTTGCGATCGCCTTCCGGGAACCGCCTCGGATTCAAAAATAGTTCAAAGACGCTCAGCTGGCTCCTGTGGAGCCGCTGTCAGTCAGGCCGATACGTGGAGTAACTCCTTGCGATCGCCACAAATTTATAGATCGGTTAGATACCCTGAGCCGCAATAAGCTATCTGCTCCCGTACCCGAAAAGAAAGGGCACAGATAGACATCGGCTCAGATTTTCGCATTTATTAATTGAAGTTCCGGTCAGAGCCTGGTGTTTGATTGGCAGCGGCTCTTATCCACCTCATCGGAAAGGACTTTCTCCTATGCAATGCCCTTATTGTCAATATACCGATAGCCGCGTTCTTGAGTCCCGTTCAACAGAAGCAGGACAAAGCGTGCGGCGACGGCGAGAGTGCTTGCGATGCAAACACCGCTTCACAACTTACGAGCGGATTGAATTTGTTCCCGTTACAGTCATCAAACGGGATGGGAAGCGGGAATCTTTTGACCGCTCCAAGTTATTGCGGGGAATTGTGCGAGCCTGCGAGAAAACTGGCATTGACCAAAGACGCCTGGAAGCATTGGTGGATGAGATTGAAGCTGAAGTTCAGCAGCGGTTTGGGCGGGAGATTACAAGTAATGAAATTGGCGAGTTAGTACTCCAGTACTTGCGCGGCGAGAGTGAGGTGGCCTACGTGCGTTTTGCCTCTGTCTATCGCCAGTTCCAGGGCATTCGGGATTTTGTCGAAACCTTAGATCATCTCAAAAGCAATCCGGAGCTGATCGAGATACCACCATCAGAGCAGACGCACTCAGTTAATTCAGAAACCTGGGAAAAATCAGTATTGAGAGTAGGCAATTGGGAATAAGGAAAAGGAGTAAGGCAACAGAAGAGCAACTTTTCCATTCCCTTCGGCTACGCTCAGGGT
>DNXU01000367.1:27045-43680 GCA_003505715.1 Cyanobacteria bacterium UBA8803
CATTACCCATTACCCATTACCCGATGCCCTCTATATTGAGTTATAATTGTCTGTCCGGACTTTATCAAATCTTCTAAAATAGGGTTGAGACAAACCAATGTAGGTGTAGGCAGCACCATGCCGACGTGCTTGTACATCGACAGGAGGCATACTCATTAAGGAGATCAAACTAGGAAACGCAATACACATGGTCAGTCAGAAAACAACCACGATAGATATTGGCTTCACTCACGACGATTTTGCCGCTCTCCTCGATAAATATGATTATCATTTCAGTCCCGGTGATATCGTCGCTGGTACTGTATTCAGTTTGGAGCCAAGGGGCGCTCTGATTGACATTGGTGCGAAAACCGCAGCATATATTCCCATTCAGGAAATGTCAATTAATCGCGTTGACAACCCTGAAGAAGTCTTGCAGTCAAACGAGACGCGGGAATTTTTCATTTTGACAGATGAAAACGAAGATGGACAGCTAACCCTTTCCATCCGCCGTATCGAGTACATGCGGGCTTGGGAGCGAGTACGACAGCTGCAAGCGGAAGATGCCACCGTGCGCTCTCTAGTCTTTGCGACCAACCGGGGTGGAGCGCTGGTAAGGATTGAAGGACTGCGCGGATTTATTCCGGGTTCTCATATCAGCACTCGCAAACCGAAAGAAGATTTAGTCGGAGAAGAATTGCCGCTGAAATTTCTAGAGGTAGATGAAGATCGCAATCGTCTGGTTCTGTCGCACCGTCGCGCCCTCGTTGAGCGCAAGATGAACCGTTTAGAAGTTGGCGAAGTGGTCATTGGTTCGGTACGCGGCATCAAACCCTACGGGGCCTTCATCGATATTGGCGGTGTCAGCGGGCTGTTGCATATCTCGGAAATTTCCCACGAGCATATCGATACCCCCCACAGTGTATTCAATGTCAATGATGAAGTGAAAGTCATGATCATTGACTTGGATGCTGAACGTGGTCGGATTTCCCTATCAACCAAGCAACTCGAGCCAGAACCCGGAGATATGATCAACAACCGCGATCGCGTCTACGACAAGGCGGAAGAAATGGCGGCCAAGTATCGAGAGAAAATGATGGCTCAACAGCAGGGTGCCGCTCCGGAAGTGCTAGAGGTTGAAGAAGAGATCGTTTCTGCGGTTGAAGAGTAGAAGCTTCTAAGGGAGTTCCACATCAACAAGTATCCCATCTAGGAGCGAGTTCCTAGGCAAGATGTAGTAGTGTGAACGACAGCATAACTCGATTTGCCCTGATTGGCTCTCGGCAGATTACTGAACTACCTCACCCTAAGATATTTTAGGGTGGGGTTTGGCATTTATAGAGGTAGTAGTGCTATAAATGAGTCGCGCTGGCATAGCTGCCTACAGCTCCTATTTGAAAAAGAGGCATTAATGGTATCTTCTCCGAGTTGTTCGCTTTCAATCATGGTGGCACGGACTGATATCCCCTTCATGATGCACACGATTCCTCATCTAGTGAGGACTTGTAATTTTCCCTTTGCTCAACGCTTGTTGGCTGTAGATACTGCACCGCTTTCAGGGGAAAAGGTGAACCGTCCCGGCATCGGCACTATGGAGCAACTCAGGGAGTATTGCGATAAATTACTAACTTCAGGGGTAGTAGACAAGGTTATCGATATTGATTATTCAGAGGCTTATCGCCACCGTATCTATCAAAAACATTTCGGCGCTCGGATTAGGCACAGCCACAATTACAAGGGCTATCCCATTCTGGGCACCATTTTCTCCATTGAAGAGGTAATCGGTGACTACGTCCTGCATTTTGATAGCGATATGCTACTTTATCAGCAACCAGGTTACAGTTGGATTGCTGAAGGGATGGAACTGCTGCAAAAACACCCAGAGGTCATAGCCGTTAGACCACTGACAGGCCCACCGACTACGGATGGCACCCTGCACCAAAAAGTACCTTACGATCGAGATCCTTCTGGATTCTATCGGTTCAAGTTTTTTAGCAGTCGTGCTTACCTCATGGATCGCCACCGTTTTGATAGTTTGCTACCCCTATCAATTTTGTGGAGATCCTACAAAAATGAAATCCTGAATGGATTGCCAAATTCCGTAAAAACAGCCCTGAATTATTGGACAGGCAAGGGAATGTTAGACTCTTGGGAAATCATGGTATCGCAACGTTTAGAAGAAACTGACTATATCCGAGGCGTTCTAGATTCACCCAAAGCCTGGACAGTTCACCCGAAAGACCGGGGGCCAGAATTTATTGACGCCTTACCCAAAATTATTGAGAAAGTTGAAGCCGGGTGGTATCCACCGGAGCAAGCTGGATACTATGACTTAATGCTGAAATGTTGGCTTTGAATCTTGGTTGAAGAAACTTTACCGCATAAAAGCCTTATGCCTAATGAGTTACCCAGTATATATTTTTACATTCCTCAGTTTGACTGGCCTAAAGGATGTATTCCAGAGAATATTGATACCTGCCAACCTGAGAATTTTAGGCTTGGTGCGTATAGCTGGACGTTACAAACTTATCTTCGCCTTAAGGCAGACGGTTTTCCCTGCAAACTAACAAATACTTGCCCATCTGAAGGAATCGTATTTGGTGGCCGTTCGGCTTTTCCGGACAATTTTAAACCAGGCTCAAGACTGTTGATGATTGTTCACCAAGGCGATAAAACAAAGCATCCCTACGCACAACTTCATGTTGTACAAAACCTTCAGGATAGGATGCTGACGCATCCAGTACTCCTCTGGCCAAGTTACTATATGCGGCATTGGCCGCAGCCCGGTTTAGTACCTCGCAATCCGGAACGAGGCGATCGCTTTGAGAACATTGCTTATTTTGGTCGTGAAGAGAACCTCGCATCTGAATTAAAGGAATCTACATGGCGAGAGCAGCTTGAGGCCATGGGTTTGAATTGGCATGTGGTGAGCAACCCAGATCACTGGAGCGATTACAGCTATGTTGATGCAGTCATAGCTGTGCGCAGTTTTAAATCTAGTGGTTATAGTTGGAAACCTGCTACTAAACTGTATCAAACTTGGCATGCAGGTGTACCTGCCATCCTTGGCTGTGAATCGGCATACCAATCGGAACGCAAAAGCCAATTAGATTATATTGAAGTAAGGTCGCTAGAAGATACAATTGTAGCTCTCAAACAATTGCGCGATGACTTAAATTTACGCCGTGCCATGATTGAAAATGGTCGAGTTCGTGCTGAGGAAACGCAGTTAGAGAACTTAGTAGTACAGTGGCGTAACTTCTTCACAAATGTCGCAATTCCAGCTTACGAACAGTGGTGTCAAGCCTCAAGTTTAACTCAGCAGAGATTCTTGATGCTTCGTTACCTAGCTGTCAAAACTAAAGGGATGCGGCAGAGTATGCAGAAGGTGAAAAATGCTGTAGGTCTGCGCACTAGAATACACTCGGTTGTCTCCAATATCAGAGGAGATTAATCAGCTTCTCTATGAGGCAAAACACCTGGCCAACTCGATGATGCTATGAAAATGCCACCCATTTACTTTTATATTCCCCAAGATTACTGGCCTGCTGGTGAATTACCAGAAAGTGCTGATACCTACTGGCAATGGCAGTGTTCGATGGAGAGCAGTTATAACTGGAGTCTGTATAACTGGACTTTGCAAACTTATCTCCGCCTCAAAGATGATGGCTTCCCCTGTGAGTTGGTAGCGACCATACCTGATGAAGGCATCGTAGTAGCACATCGATATTCCCTTCCGGATGAACTGCAACCCGGATCTAAATTACTTATAGTCTGTCTCCAGGCTGATAAAGGACGACATACCTATGCACAACTGCATGTTGTACAAAATCCTCACGATGACATATTTAGCAAATCAGCAACCCTCTGGCAAAGCTATTGCATTCCACTGTGGACTCAGCCAGGGTTAATCCCGCGCAGTTCAGAACGAGGCGATCGCTTTGAAAATATTGCCTATCTTGGTCGCGAACGGGAACTAGCACCGGAGCTGAAAGAACCGTCATGGCAAGAGCATTTAGAAGCATTAGGATTGCGCTGGCATATTTTACCGAATCGCAGTGACTGGAATGACTACAGTACTGTTGATGCTGTTCTAGCAGTGCGCAGTTTTGGGAGGCAGAGCAGCTATAACTGGAAACCCCCTTCAAAACTCTTGAATGCTTGGCAGGCAGGCGTACCAGCTATCCTTGGTAATGAGTCAGCTTTCCGCAATGCTCGCAAAAGCGAACTGGACTATTTAGAAGTCACTTCAGTTGATGAGGCGATCGCAGCACTCAAACGCCTGCGGGATGACCGAGAACTCCGTCAGGCCATGATTGAAAATGGTCGAATTCGTGCAGCGGATACAACACCTGCAAGCTTGACGGCTCGATGGCGTAACTTCCTAACGGACATAGTAGTGCCAGCTTATCATCACTGGTGCATGAGTTCCGATTGGACAAGGCAGCTATTTTTAACGCGCCGTGCTTTGGATATAAAAACGCAAGGTATGCGCAGCCAAATCCGGCGCGTGCGAGGGCAAATAACAAGCCCTGTTAAATTTCTGATATCTCAAATTAAGAAAAGTATTTAATTTTGAGCTTGTCTACTCCTGAACATATTTTAAGTTCTTAGTGCTTGATATCACTTCAAGGAAAAATATATCGTCTTTAAAATTCTTCAAGCCATAACTTAGCAATATTATTCCAAGTTTCATGCTTAACTAACTCTTTAAATTGCTTTTTCATGGCTGCTAGTTGCTCTTGATTTTTGAGTAACTCCACTATTTTCCACGCTACTGCCTCTTGTGTTTCTCTTGCCAAAGGATTCCCCGGAACTTTGACACAGTAAGGCTTTTCTGACAAAGCAGCATAGTCAGTAGTAACAGGCACGCAGCCGACTGCTGCTGATTCCCGCACTGAAATACAGTCAATTTCCCGCATGGTAGTTGCGTAGTAGTGGATTGTTGATTTTGACTTCTCTACAGCCAGTTTATCCTGCCCGACTCGGCCATGCTCCGTCACTCCTGACTGATGCATTAATTCAATCATTTTTTGCTTCCACGCTTGACGTTCTGGATTATTTTTGTAGGATTCGTCGAAGAAGTGCCAGCCGTAGTAAATATGCAGTTCAGCTGCGGAAATTTCTGCTTTAATAATCGGCCAACCATAGAGCAACATTTGCTCTAAACCTCTGATGTATTGGGAAGCATAAATTAATCGATAAGGCTCTTTACTGTTTTGACTCAGCTCTAGCAGGGAGGGGGTTATTCCATTGGAAATTACTTTAAATTTCTCTGGTGAGATATGGTCAAATAAAGGGTACTGAAATAGAGTGTAATGAAACTCTGACTTAACAAATATCTTGCTTAATTTTTGAACTCTTTCTTTTAGAAACTGTTGTTCGTTTTTAGGGACTCCGTGAATATCAAGCCATATTCGATCAGCTTGAATAGGACGATCGAGGAGGGAGTTATTCCTAGACTCCCAGAGGATTAGAGTACTAAATTTGTCATATTTATTAAATTGAGAGTAGTGCAGGTAGCCCACTCCGTCGTATACTCCTGCCTTAATTCCGCAGTTACCATAAACGATGACTTGATATCCCAACTTAACCCATTCTCTGGCAAGATATACAACAGCACTCTCTGCACCTCCCAGGCCTGTTTGCAGCCGTTCCGGCCACCATTGTTCAGCCGTTGAACCTGTATAGTAAATAATTGATTTCTCAGACCAAGTTCTCGCCGTAAGTTTATTTCGCCATTCCTGTAACCACCAGACCAGCTTGGAAAATTTGGCTCTCAGTAATTGTTTAAAGCGCACTCTAGACAACAGACCTCTCTTATAGTTGCTAATAACGTGGGAATATTATCTTTTATAGTTGACAGACATTACTTTTGAACAGGAGCATTTACCCTTGGCAACTATCCGCTGTCGAGACGTTACCTTCCATAATATCCAAGCCGTTATTTTTGACAAGGACGGTACTCTAGAAGATTCTCAAGACTTTTTGCGAGAACTGGGACATAAGCGATCGCGCCTGATCGATGCCCAAATTCCTGGAATTGGCGAACCCCTGCTGATGGCGTTTGGTATCCAGGGAGATACTCTCGATCCCACAGGCTTGATGGCTGTAGGTAGCCGTCTGGAAAATCAAATTGCCGCTGCGGCTTATATTGCTGAGACGGGACGAGGTTGGTTGGAATCGATGGCGATCGCTCGCCGTGCCTTTGAAGAATCGGATCGGTATCTAAAACATGCTGCCGGGAGTTCACCCCTATTTGCTGGCAGCTTGGAAGTATTGAAATTTCTGGCAGAGGCAGGTTTAAAACTAGGAATTCTCTCCGCTGACTCCACTGCCGGAGTACAAGCATTTGTCAGGCGTCACCAGCTAGACTCTTACATCCAGTTACAACAGGGTGTGGATACTAAACTTAGCAAACCCGACCCAGCACTGTTTATCCAAGCTTGTCAAACTCTAGGCATTGAACCCGCCGCCACCTTAATGGTAGGAGATTCTGCGGGTGATATTGAAATGGCTCGTCGTGGCGGTGCTGCGGGTTGTATTGGCATTTGTTGGGGTGTTTCAGAGGCAGCGCATTTAAAAGGAGCCGATGTAGCGATCGCTCAACTCGATGAAATTCAAGTGGGTAATTAGGGCTTGCTGAATAAGTATTTTGGTAAGGAGAGGGAACCCTCATCCCTCATCCCTCATCCCATCAGGCAGCAAACCGAATTTTCAAATAGTCCTCCTCCATCTTGGCTCCAGCAGGTTGCAGTGCCGCTAAAGCTTGCGGCAGTACCAAGTTACGGCGGTGGTTCCCAATTCGCACGTTCAGTTCATCACCAGTCTTGCTGAGCTGGATGTGGTCTTTCGGTACACCAGGTAAGTACAGTTCCAGGCTGTACTCGTTTTGGTTTTGCACTACCCGAATGGTATTTTCCTGATAATAAACTTGGGTTGGGTCTTCTCCACTATATAGGGTTTCCTTGAGCCGCTCTAAAGCCTCTAATCCACACATCTCTTCTGAGTAAAGAGGAACTTCTTTAATCGGCAACGGACTGAAATTTTCATGAATTTCCTGGCGGTACTGCTGCTGGTTTTCCTTCCAGCGTTTGAAGAAGGGGTCGGTGACTTGCTCGGGAATAATCCGATTGGCAATTACTAAATCGGTGGAAACATTATACAGGCTCAAGTAAGCATGGGCGCGTAAGGATTCTTTAATCACCATTTTTTCGGGATTGGTAACCAGACGTACCGAGGTTTGGGTATTATCGGTGAGTACTTTCTCCAGCGCTTCAATCTGCTCGTAGAATTCGTAGGGGGCATCCATGACCTCGTTATCGGGTAGGGAAAACCCAGCAATTGGTTTGAATAGTGGTTCAACCAGAGGTCTGAGAGCAACCGACATTTTTTGCAGTGGTTTGTAAAAGCGGCGCATGTACCAACCGCTGACTTCTGGTAAACTCAACAGGCGTAGTGCCGTACCTGTGGGAGCCGAATCAATAATTAGCACCTCGTACTCCCCTTCGTCGTAGTGGCGTTTCATCCGCACCAGACCGAAAATCTCATCCATCCCTGGCAGAATGGCTAATTCTTCAGCCTGAACGCCATCTAATCCCCGTGCTTGCAGCACTTGGGTGATATAGCGCTTGACAGCACCCCAGTTTCCTTCCAATTCCATAAGAGCATCAAGTTCAGCTCCCCAGAGGTTGGGACGGACTAGGCGAGGGTCGTGACTTAGCTCAATATCAAAACTATCAGCTAGGGAGTGAGCTGGATCGGTGCTGAGAACTAGAGTTTTATAGCCCAACTCAGCACAACGCAAGCCGGTTGCTGCGGCTACGGAGGTTTTACCAACTCCGCCTTTGCCAGTCATCAAAATTACTCTCATAAGATAGTCCAGCTCGCCTGAGAAAAGTTCATAATATTTTAATTTTATTAAAATTATAGGTTTTTCACCGGGAACAGGACTTGCTTGAGCACATCAAGGGGGGAGATGTCCCAATAATCGATATGGGAGATAATCAGATCGTCGGCATTCAGAGTTAACTCACTCCAACCGGGGATGACAATTCGGGGTTTCCAGGGTAAGAGTGTCGAAAAGCTCAGAGTCCAGCGGGTTTGAATGATATCTCCGGATTGAGAAATGCTGTGGAGGTCGAGGTGAGGGTCGATGAACCAGGTACTGATAAAGCCAATCATTTGTTTATAGCGGTCAAGACCTCGGAATTGGTTGAGAGGATCTTTGAAGAAGACATCTGGGGCGTAAATGCTGTAGGTTTGGTTAGCAGGAAATTGTTGGTAATCAGCTTTGAGGATTGGAATAATATTCATTGGGGGTCATGGGGGATTTTAGATTTTAGCTTGAAGAAAATAATCTAAAATCTTAATCTCGAGCTATCTTTTTTCTGCAATCTAACAGTATTTTGGCAAATTAGGGGAAACAGGGGAAGTAAAATTTACCTCTTTGAAGGCAATTCGGTAGGAGACGTGATCGCAGCCTGATAATAGAGGGCGATCACGCCTAGTGCAGCGCGGCAGAAATAATATCAGGTTCGGATAATTACTTATAATAATGAATCGGTCTTAGCTAAGCTGAGGCTTATTCTAATTATAAGTGTTTAAGCGAACTTGATATAACCCACCAGTTCAAAGTCGTTTACTTCACTGCCGAAAGGGTACGGCGCTTGGTCACCATCTGGTAGGTTTCGATTTGATCACCTTCTACCCAGTCATTGAACTTATCAATGCCGATACCGCATTCATAGCCAGCATTAACCTCTCTAACGTCCTCTTTCATCCTTTTGAGGGAGTCAAGGATTCCTTCATAAATCACTTTACCACCCCGACGCACTCGCACTTTACAGTTGCGGATGGCCTTGCCAGAGATGACATGGCAACCGGCAACTTTGCCACGACCAACTGAGAAGACGGCACGAACTTCGACTTGGCCTAGGGTCTCTTCTACTAGTTCTGGTTCTAAGAGACCTTCCATAGCACCTTGGATGTCTTCTAGCAGTTTGTAGATGATATCGTATTCCCGGACATCTACCCCTGCTTGTTCGGCAGCAACTCTGGCTCCAGTGGTGATTGTAGTACTGAATCCCACGATAACGGCATTGCTGGCAGCAGCTAAATCAATATCCGTCTCGGTGATTTCCCCTGCGGCAGCTAACAACAGGCGGATTTGTACTTCGTTTTGCGGCAGTTGTGTGAGCGCTCCGACAATGGCTTCTACCGACCCTTGCACGTCTGCCTTCAAAATCAAGTTGAGTTCTTTCAACTTGCCTTCTTGGGCCTGAGCTGAGAGAGTGGTGAGCGTGATACGTCCCTGGAGAAGACGAGATTGCCTTTGTTGTTCTGCTTTGGCGGTGGCGATCGCTCTTGCTTCCTTTTCGTTTGAGAAAACTTTGAACTCATCACCTGCTTCTGGGACATCGCTTAACCCCAAAACTTCCACCGCCAACGAGGGAGTGGCAGCTTTGACCTTTCGACCCCTATCATCGACCATCGCCCGGACTTTGCCCAATACTGAACCAGCGACCAGGGTATCGCCAACCCGTAGAGTACCATTTTGTACCAAGAGTGTGGCCACAGGCCCTTTCGTTTTATCCAGGTTGGCTTCAATGACCGTACCTAAAGCGGCTCGATCGGGGTTGGCTTGGAGGTCAGAGACTTCCGCTACCAATAGAATCATCTCTAAGAGCGTATCCAGGTTTTCTTTTTGGATAGCGCTTACAGGAACGACAATTGTTTCACCGCCCCACTGCTCTGCAACTAAACCATATTCGGTTAATTCCTGCATCACCCGTTCGGGTTGGGCTTCGGCTTTGTCAATTTTGTTGATGGCCACAATAATAGGGACTTCAGCGGCTTTAGCATGGCTAATTGCCTCCACAGTCTGAGGGCGGACACCATCATCGGCAGCAACGACCAGGATGGCGATATCGGTAACTCGCGCTCCCCTTGCCCGCATAGCTGTAAAGGCTTCGTGGCCGGGGGTATCAAGGAAGACCACTTGCTGGACTTGGCCATCCTGTTCGACATCCACATGGTAAGCACCGATATGCTGGGTAATGCCGCCTGCTTCACCTTTAGCCACCTTGGTGTGGCGAATTGCGTCGAGCAAGCTGGTTTTACCGTGGTCTACGTGACCCATAATCGTCACTACGGGTGGGCGAGGCTGGAGGTTTTCCAGATCTTCTACATCGAGGATTTCCGTAAGTTTAAGCGCTGGGGCTTTTGGTTGAGCCGTTTCTAAGCCCACTCCTAACTCTTCGGCTACTAGCGTAAGGGTGCTAATATCCAAGCTTTGAGTGATATTGACCGCCATACCTTTCAGGAACAGGATTTTAATAATCTCTGTATCCTGAACTGCTAGAGCTTGAGCTAGTTGTTGAACGGTCATACTGCCTGTCACTACCAATGTTTCTGGGCGTTGCTGTGTTCGCTCCAGTTCGGCGTGTCGATGGGAGGGGCGAGAGTTTCGAGACTTAGTACTCTTAGTTACAGTTGAGGATGCACTAACGGGAGTCTTGGCAGCAGGTGCCTTTTGTTTTGCAGGACGGGCAACGGCCAGACTAGCGAACAGAGGAGTATCGAGATCGAGTTCTGTATCTTCTAAATACTCTTCTTCGTCAATATCGAGGATGGGTTTAAGACGCTTGACCTTATTACCACCCTTACCAGACTTGGCTTTAGACTCTTGTTCGTTATCAAGTTCTTCTTCCTGCAATTTGCCAGAACCTTTGATCGGACGAGGTCGGATGGGGCGATCTAGGAGTTCTACGGGAGAGACTAGCACATCTAAACTATCCGGTTCCTCTGCCGCTACCTGGGGTTCTGCCTTTACTAAAGTAGGTTTCCGGAGCGGAGCAACTGTCGCAGTTGTAGGTTCGCTTAAACGGGGTGGTTTGGGTCGCTGGAGTTCTACTACTGGTTTGGTTTTGGATATTTCCGGTTTGGCTTTTAAGGCAACTAGGGTTGGGCGAGTTGGTTGAGAAGCTGGGGTTTCTGTGGTTGTCTTGACTTGCTTATCGCTGGTTTTATTAACGCGATCGCGTTTCCGTGCAGGTTGCTTTTCCTGAGCAGGTTTTTGCGCTACAGGTGGTACTGGCCTGATTGGTGGTTTAGTGAGTTGCGGTGGTTCTGAAATTGTTTGTGGTTGTGGTGGGATTTCCGCAGGTTCCTGTTCTATCACCTCGGGTTGTTCTCTAACTGCAACAGGTTCCGGGGAAATGGTAACAGCCGGAGTTACAGGTTCATTTAAACGGGGTGGCTTGGGTCGCTGGAGTTCTACTATTGGCGGCACTTCAGGAGTGGCTGGCTCCAATGAAGCAGCAACTGATGCCTGAGCCGATTTAGAAGCCTTCTTCTTTTCCGTTGTTGGCACCGACTGTTTGTCGGTTTGATTGACGGGATCGCGCCCGTTTGGGGATTGCCTTCGCGGCGGCTTCTCCGTAAGAGTCGCCACCCTATTAGGCGAGTCAGATGGAGTAGCATCCAAGCCACTAGGGCGATCGCGTTTTTTGGCAGGTCGCTCTGGTTCAGGAGGCTTTGGCGGTGCAGCCACAGGGGGAATAGGTCTAGTAGGCGGTTGAGCCAGTTGTGGTTTTTCTAGAACTTCTGCTGGTTTTGGTGGAGTTGCTAACACCTGGCTGGTACTGGCAGTGCGATCGGCATCAGCCTTAACTGCTGTGGTTTCAGACTGACTCGTGCTTATTGCTGGTTGAGTTGGTGGTGTTGGCGGCAAGGGCGAGACTGGTGGGGAGTAGGGTCGGGGTACTTGGAGAGACGCTACTGGAGGTTGGGGGGCACGGGCAGTTATTTGAGCTTCTTTTAAGCCGTTTTGCTCTTGAGTTTTGGATTTGTGAATTGCCAAGATCTGCTGTTGGTGGGAAACACTAGGTTCGGGTTGAGTGTTGTTAGACACTTGGGAGTGAGGCAGCGGGACTTTAGCAGTTGATTTCCTTCGTGAGGAGCCTGCTAGGGCAGCCTGTTTTCCTGCTGCGGCACGAAGGCGCTCTGCATCGGTTTTGCTGATGGTGCTGCTATGGCTTTTTACGGCAATGTTGAGCTGAGAACAAATTGTCAGTAGCTCTTTGTTCTCCACGCTCAATTCCTTTGATAGATCGTAGATTCTTACTCGGTCGTCGTTCATGTGGTTTTTCCCTCTACTTAGTAGTTGTCAAAGAATCGGTGTGTGTAAATTTATGACATAAATAAAGACTGTATAATATGTCTGGTAAGCTATAAAATTAAGGCATAACCTGAGAACTTCCTATTTTAATTTAAGCTCTCTAAGGTTTGTTCTTAGAATCTAAGACCAAGCCTACGGCTGTAGTCTTATAGCTTGAAAAAAGCCCCGATGTAATGATAATCAGGGGCAGTTATAGTTTTGAGGGTGATTCCGGGAGTTATAAGCAAGCCACGGAATCAAGATTGAGGTCTAAGTGTAACACAACCAAGCCAAACTAGTAGCGATCGGGATTTTTGCAAGGGATAGCAGATCTAATATCTGGGGATAGTTTGGCCAATATGTGCATTAAAATATAACTACAACTGCGGGCGCTTTTCCTCTTCGCTCCGGAAAAGCGTAATTGCTTTTTAGTTAAGCTTTAGATTTACTTGAGGCGACTCTACTCAACAGTTGCGTTGAGGAGCTGATGCCAGACTTTCCTACCTCGACTCTTACTTCTTTTAAGCCTATTGTCGTATTTTCCCCAATAAAGCAACCATAGGCCAGTCACGACCATCGGGGTACGGATTTCTCGACTACCGGAGATGCGGACATTGTCAAGTAACTCTATTATATCATGTCTGGTAATATGGTTCTTCTAATCTCACGCCAAGATACCCCTCTCCGATTCATTCGGATAATAGCTATGGGCGGAGGGAACCCCGTTCTTGCCGTGCAGAGGCGGAGTAAGACCAATAAGCCGCAAGGTGGAAAGGCATCTGTCAATGAAGCCGGAAGCCCACACTTACTCGAAGAGAAGTGTGGGTAGTTCACCTCCTGGAAAAATTACTAACTTCAAGAACAATTATCACAGTGACCGCAGCGAAACCCATTTGCCTCCTTAATGAAACCAAACGCCCTTAACAAAAACTGCCAGCGGCATTCCCGGGTTCTTAGATACTGAGTCATCTGGGACTGCACTTGCTCTTGGGTTGCTCGTAAGTGAGCAAAAGTACGAGAGTCTGTATGGGGGTGTTTGCGGTAATGAAAAGGGTCTTGCCATTCCAATTGACCTGCACTGTGGAGGAGTGCCAAGGCTACCGCACCATCGCGATATTGCTGGATCGCCTCTGCCACCTCCCCTTCAAGGGGCAATTTCTTCACCAACTGCTGGGCGTTGCCGTATTGCGATCGCCACTTATCAGCAAAAAATGCCCGCTGCTGCTTATCCTCTGAATTCAACCATCCTGTAGGTTCGCTGACTAGTGTCAGGGCGTCCGACGGTTGACCATCCCGTCCGCCTCGCCCCACTTCTTGGATATACTCCGATAACAGCTGAGGAGGTTGAAAATGTACTACCCAACGCACGTCGGGTTTGTTGATACCCATACCAAAGGCAGAAGTACACACGACAAATTGAATCTGCCCACTTAGCCAGCTGCCTTCAATTTTGCGCCGTTCTTCAGCACTTAACCCTGCATGATAAGCTGCGGTTGCATAACCCCGTTGCCCAAACCACTCAGCTAACTCCTCACTGTCTCGTCGGGAACGGACGTAAACTAACCCCCCTTGGTTTGGTCTGGCTTGAATAAAATTTAACATCTTTTGGCGGCGTCCTCTGGGAGTCCAGACAGTCTGCACCTTGAGGTTGAGATTTTCCCGATAGGGATTGATTAAAAATACCTTTGGCTGTTCCAATTGCAGCACCTTTTGCAGGGTTTGCTGGGTACTGGGGTCAGCAGTAGCAGTAAAGGCAGCGATCGCAATTTTTGTTCCGGCTGGCTTACACTCTAGCAAGGCTGGTCGTACTGCTCCCAAACGCCGATAAGCAGGTCGAAAGGTATTGCCCCATTGCACCAGACAATGGGCTTCATCCAGAATTAACCCATTGATCTCAATCTCCGGCTGGCACAATAGCTCCCACACCGGCGCACTCAATAGGGTTTCCGGGGATAGATACAATAACCGCAGCTGCTGTTGTGCCAAAGCTTTTAGAGTTTGCCGCCGTTGTTGGGTGAGCAATTCGCTATGTAATAAGGCAGCTGGTAAATTGCGATCACGCAATTCCTGGACCTGATTTTCCATCAGTGCTACTAGAGGCGAAATTACTAGGGTTAATCCGGTTTGTAATAACGCTGGAAGTTGAAAACAAATCGACTTGCCACCACCTGTAGGCAACACGATCAGCGCATCCCGTTTTTCTAACAGACTGCGCACAATCTCCCCTTGGGGAGGGCGAAAATTATCATAACCCCAGATTTTTTTGAAGGCGGTGCAGACTTCGTTCCAAGGTGTGGTTTTATAATCGTTCATGAGCAGTAGTAAATTCTTTACTCAGATTTTGAGTAATTAACGGTAACGAAGTGATTCTGTATATTATGAATCACTAATATTACAGACTTGGTTTTTGCACCGCTAGATTTATTTTGCCAGATCGATCTATCACATTAGTTGGATTATCGACACGTAGAGATGTTCCGCTGGAACGTTTTTCCCAGATTCTCCGTTGCTGACAGTGCAGATTATTAACCCAATTCGATCTAATCGGCGAAACTATTACAATGTATTCCTATTCCTACAATAGCCTATTCAGATAGAAAGATACAATAAAAAAATTAGTTTAAAATCAGAAAATCTACTGAATATACGGAATATCCCCTAGAAGGACATCGGTGATATTGCGTAATACTATATCGATTTCAAAAATCTTCTTTTAAGTTTTAGTAGAGACGTTCCGCCGTAACGTCTCTACTAGTACTTTCCTCCCTCCTGCCTTCTTAAACTAAATTTTGGCCAATTTTTAATTACCAAATTTGAGCAAACGCTTGAAAATGCCCAAATTTTGGTCAAGCCACCCCAGCCATTGCAAATGCCCCCCAAAAGATCGCGGCGGATCGGAAATCAGGGTATCTAAGCCAATTAAACGTTTGAAATCTACGCGCACCGGACCAAGGCGTTCGCTTTTACCATCACCGAGATAAAACTTCACTCCTGCCCGTTGCATGATATCGATTAACTCCTGAGCCATCAAGCCATAACCAATGGTGGTGGGATGAATGCCATCCAGAGAGAAAAGACCGCCACTGGTACGACCCCTGCGATTGGATAAAAAGAAGCGAGAGTCCGGCACTGGTGTCAGCATCTGTAATGCAGGTGGCAGTTCGTATTGTGTCCACCAATCCGGTCTGCTCTTAGGGTCTTCGATATAGCGGCGAGCGGCTAAGCGGTCTAATAACCCAGCGGTTTCAAACACATACCAATCTCGTCCTTCCTGGCGAGCTTGCTTGACGACATCGGTAATATCATCATTGTATTGGTCAATGGCACTATCGATCGCCCGAGCTTGCTGCTCGGTAATGTTGGGGTCATCTTTGGGATCGAAGTCTTTGTCATTAATCCAGGGATAGGTATAGTAAGGAAAGTACCGAGACCCTGGAGCTACCTTACTGCCCACGCCGCGGGCAATAGGTGCGATCGTGACATGGGGAACGGTGCCCCAGATGACGTGGCGAGCGCGAATTTGCTTAACTTGGGCAACTACCTGATCTAACTCGGCTTTGAAATGAGTGGGACGCCAGACGGTAAAATTATTGCCCCCGTTGGTATCGCTGCTATCACCGCTCCAAGCTACCCGCAATTCAATGACGCTACCTAGAGCATTATTGGCACCAATGAGAATAATAAGAGTCTCAATGCCATCTCCTTGACCTTGTTCTAAGGTTCCCTCTGCTCCCAGTGCAGCTGCCGCTTCTATGGGTGTAAGTGCCTGAGCGTTTTCATTTCGTGCCGAATTTAAAACCCATAGGGCAGCGCGTTCGTTAGCATTCTCAACCAGCTGCCGCACTAAATCGTCCTTAGGTTCCTGGATGGCAGCTAGGCAAGTGTCAGCATTGCGAGAAATAATATCGAGCAGCTTCCACCCGTAAACAGCAAGATTGTGGTTAATGCCTTTGCGATTGGGAATAACCGAGCCGCGACCTCGTTCCCAATAATCCTCTACGTCATCCATAAATTGACGGATCGAGAATACCGCAGCGCTAAGTTCCCACCAATCGATTTGGTCGCCAAACTCGCGCTCTAACCGCCGAGACAGATATTCTAAATTCAGAGGCAATCCCCCCCATCCGCCGTAGGGTGCTGGATGGCGGAAGCTATTATCCCATCCCATTTCCCAAGCAATAATTGCGGGGTAGGAAAGATCAGTATTGAAGATTGCCCCACTTTGAAAACCGTGGGTGAGGGAGTCTCCAATTGTCACGAGTCGATGTCGGGGAGTGCCTTGTCGATCTACGTTAACTGGAATACCGAGAGTAGGATCTGTAACGGGTTCGCGAGCTTCTGAGCGGAGAATTACATCATCCGGGGTGTTGGGATCTCGCATTTCATCGACGATCGGTCTTGCCATACTAGTTCTTGATTACTGCTGGCTTGTATCAGTTATGACAGATTCCTACCATAGGCGATCGCCCTATCCCAGTGGGTGAATTGTAAACTTT
>DNXU01000367.1:43696-50411 GCA_003505715.1 Cyanobacteria bacterium UBA8803
GGATGAAGGATGAAGGATGAAGTAGGAGGGACGAAGAGGACAACAATTTTCATGATGACTCCATTGCTATCTCTTGTGCTTTATCCCATGAACCATGAACCATAAACCAGCCTGCTAGTCTCGATCCAATTTGGTCATTGCAATTTCTAGGTCACTCGTTAGCTGTTGGGCGCTTTTTTTAGTTGACTTGGTGGAATAGTTGGCTACATTTAAGGGAGTGCCGATGTTGATTTTGACATCACAGCCCCAGTGCGGTATGGGGTGGCTGTAACGAATGCTAATGGGTACAATTTTCAGCTCGACTCCCGGTTGGCTAGATTCTACTTGTAGGGCAATCCGAGCCATACCTGGTTTTAGGGGGTTAATTTGACCGTGCCTGTAAATATTGCCTTCCGGAAACATGACCATTGCTTCCCCATCGCGCAGGAGTTCCACACTGTGGCGGATAGTACTAACCCCTAGTTGCTTCGTATTTACTGGAAATCCACCCACACGTCTGAGCAACCAGCCTTGTAGACCTTTCATTTCATCTTGTGAAATCATAAAGCGCAAGTTCCGCCCAGTGACTGGTTTTCCGGCAGCGTAAACCATAACCAACCCATCCCAACGAGAGCGATGGGTGGGAGCTAAGATGACTGAGCCTGTCTTGGGGATATTTTCTTGTCCAGTTACTTGCAGCCGACGGAAGTAAAGCGGCAGGAGCAGATAACGTCCTAAGGAGTCGAGAAAAGGGGTTAACCACCGGGAAACACGGGAGGTAACGGGAACTACTTTGGCCGAAGTTGCTGTCTGGGAAGTTGTTTCTACTACTGTGGTGAGAGTTTGGATTTGTTCGCGGGCTTGGAGCTGCATCATGGGGGATTGAGTTTTTTGACTATTCCGAATCTCCACTTTTACCTTATGGGGTCTAACACCTCATGTCTTCTGCTTAGGGGACAGTTCTATCGGTGTCATGAGGAGTGGGGAATAGGAAATAGGAAATAGGGAATAGGGAATAGATAGGGCGTGGAGTGTTGGTCAATTTTATAGCAACCGCCAAGGTGGTTAGGACGTTCTTAATTGCTAAAACCATTGCTTTTCTTGGCTTCTATCTTCTACCTTCTGCCTTCAAACCAAGATTGAAGTTGTTCTCGGCAGGCAGATTCCATAATTCCAGCCAGGACTGGCAATCTGTGATTGGAACAGGCGCTGTCAGGAATGTTGGCAGTAGTACGGATCGTGCCAGTTTTGGGATCGTCTACTCCGTAGACGAGAAGGCCCAACCGCGCCAGGACGATCGCTCCAGCACACATGGGGCAGGGTTCTAGGGTAACGTAGAGAGTGCAGTCATTGAGATGCCAGGTTTGCAGCGCTTGACCTGCCGCACGCAGAGCCAGAATTTCTGCATGAGCTGTGGGGTCTTTATCTCGTTCGCGTCGATTTTCGGCGGTTGCTACCAGGTTACCGTTACCGTCAACGATTGCAGCACCTACTGGTACTTCTCCTGCTTCCCCAGCTGATTGGGCAAGGGCGATCGCTTGACTCATCCAGTGTACGTGAACCTGGTAAGCCGCTTCATCAATGGGAGGTAACATTTAGTTAGTGCTTTGAAGGCAGAAGGCTCCTATCCAAAAGGCTTCTATGCAGGAAGCAGGAGTTCAGCAGTTCAGTTGGGTTGAGGGGAGCGACACCCAACGTACAAATGGCCTCTACGCAGGTAACTCGGCTAGACCACCAATATTTTCCAGCGCTAAGTTAGGGCACATCCGTTTAATCAAACCTGTAAGTACCTTACCAGGGCCAATTTCCACCACTTTTTCTATCCCTTCCTCCGGCAACTGCAACGAAATTTCTCGCCAGCGCACGCTGCCTGTCATCTGACGCTGGAGGCGATCTTTTAAGACAGACGCTTCGACTACTGCGACAGGTTCGACATTGGATATTAATGGCACTTGGGCATTGGCAAAGGGAACAGACTCTAAAACCTGCTGAAATTCTGCTGCTGCCAGTGCCATAAAAGGTGAGTGAAAGGCACCCGATACGTTCAACCGCACTACCCGCTTGGCTTTTACCTTATTCAGTAGGGCTTCTACTGCCGTTGGTGTTCCGGAAATCACGACTTGAGCTGGACTGTTATCATTAGCTAGCACTACATCATCCGCCTGCTGGATTTGTTGGTCAAGCTGTTCGCGGTCAAACCCAATTAAAGCTGCCATCATCCCCCCAGCAGCACTATCCATCAGTTCTGCACGGCGCTTGACGAGACTTAACCCAACCTCGAACTCAAAAACGCCAGCAGCATAAAGTGCCACATATTCTCCCAGGCTGTGACCCGCTACCAGATCGGGTTGATGTCCCCTTTTCCGCATCAAGTCAGCCAGAATACTTTCTACAACATAGAGACTCGGCTGAGTGTAAAGAGTGCGGGAAAGTTTGTCTTCCTGAGATTGGCAAATGTCGAGAACGTCCCAGCCTAAGAGTTCCTGAGCTTGCTCAAATTTAGCTTTAGCGATCGCCTCTCCCGCTAAATCTACTCCCATACCGATAGCTTGAGAACCCTGTCCGGGAAACACCCATGCGGTTTTAGTCATTCGTTGTTGGTTGTTGGTTGTTAGTTGTTGATTTTTAGAGATCTGGGATTCATTATCCCACTCCCCCTCACCCCTCTTCTGTTGTTTGAGGGACGCAAATGCTATTATCGGTTAGCGAAAATTAACAGAGCAGCAGATAGCCGATAGCTGAATCATGGTTGCAGTAGCGATTTTAGCGGCAGGGAAAGGGACAAGGATGAAATCTGACCTCCCTAAGGTCTGCCACAATTTGGGTTCAATTTCAATGGTTGAACGAGTGCTTCATAGCTGTTTGGCTATTGAACCCGAACGGTGTTTAGTGATTGTTGGCTATCAGGCCCAACGAGTGCGAGAGTCTCTCTCAGGGTTTGGAGGTCTAGAATTTGTCGAACAGACCGAACAACTGGGAACAGGTCATGCCGTGCAACAACTGCTGCCACACCTAGAAGGATTTACTGGCGACTTGTTGGTCTTAAATGGGGATGTTCCCCTATTGCGACCGAGTACTATTAGACAGCTATTGGAGACCCATCAAGCTAATCAGAATGATGCAACTCTCCTGACTGCCCAATTACCCAATCCCCAAGGTTACGGGCGGGTTTTTTGTGATGGTCAAAATCTTTTAAAAGAAATTGTAGAGGATCGGGACTGCACACCTGACCAAAAGCAGAATCAGCGAATTAATGCTGGTGTCTATTGCTTTAATTGGCTGCAACTGGCCAAAGTCCTGCCGGAACTCAAGGCCAATAATGACCAAAAGGAGTATTACCTCACAGACGCCGTTAACTACCTAGAACCTGTAATGGCAGTGGATGTTGAAGATTACCAAGAAATTCTTGGCATTAATGACCGCAAACAGTTAGCAACGGCTTACCAGATTTTGCAAACGCGGGTGAAAGATGCCTGGATGAGGGCGGGAGTAACATTAATTGATCCCGATAGCATCACTATTGAGGATACGGTGGAACTGCAACCTGATGTAATTGTTGAACCCCAAACCCATCTCCGGGGTAAAACAGCAATTGGTTCGGGCAGTCGCATTGGGCCGGGGAGTTTGATTGAAAATAGTCAGTTGGGACAGAACGTAACTGTCCTGTATTCGGTGGTGAGTGATTCTCAAGTCCAAGATGGTACTAGGATTGGCCCTTACGCTCATTTGAGGGGTCATGTAGAGGTAGGAGAGTCCTGCCGCATCGGTAATTTTGTAGAACTGAAAAATGCTCAGATTGGCGCTCGCACCAATGTGGCTCACCTCTCTTATTTAGGAGATGCCAAGCTGGGTAATCGGGTGAATATTGGTGCTGGTACGATTACGGCCAATTACGATGGGGTGAAAAAGCATCGCACTGAAATTGGCGATCGCTCTAAGACGGGTTCTAATAGTGTCTTGGTAGCACCCATAACCTTGGGCGAAGATGTGACCGTAGCGGCAGGTTCGGTGGTCACTGAGGATGTCACCAATGATTGCTTAGTAATTGCACGGGCGAGGCAAGTAATTAAACCTGGTTGGCAGTTAAAGTCTATTGTTAAGCCACAGGAATAGAGAGTAACCCATCTCATAAGTTGTTGCATTTGTCAATAGGCAACAACTTGTGAAACAATTGGCGTGAGACCATGCAGCTGGAGGTGTTGCCATGCCCGATTCTATGGGTAGAAGAATTTTTCTCTGGCAAATTATTGATCTATTGGGACTAATAGGACTGTCACTCTCAAGTTGCAGTTCTGCCAGTAATAAATCGACCTCGACACAGCCTGCTAATACACCTGTTGCAAAGACCATGAACCTAGAGAGTAAAGCTTTTACGGCTAACGGGATGATTCCATCCTCCTACACCTGTGATGGTGAAGACATCTCCCCAGAACTGAGCTGGGACGAACCGCCATCAGGAACCCAAAGCCTAGCTCTAATTATGGATGACCCCGATGCTCCCGGTCGCACTTTTGTCCACTGGGTTCTCTACGACCTACCCCCTGAAACCCGCCAATTACCTCAAGGCGTCCCCTCCCAAGCTAACTTACCCAGCGGAGGCATCCAAGGCAAAAATGATTTTGGCAAATTGGGGTATGGTGGCCCTTGTCCCCCAAGCGGTATCCACCGTTACTTTTTCAAACTCTATGCCCTCGATCGCCAATTGGGGCTAAAATCCGGTGCCGCAAAAGCTCAGCTAGAGGCAGCAATGAGCGGTCATATCGTAGCTAGCGCCGAACTGATCGGGCGTTATTCGCGTGAGTAGGGAGAGGGAGGGGGATGAGGGGGTGAGGGAGTGAAGAGGTGAGGGAGTTGGGGGAGTTGGGGAGATGAGAAAGCATTGATAAACAATTATGTTAGTTAGTTCCTGTCTGACCTCACTACCTTCATTTCTCTCATCTCCTCACTCCTTTACTCCCTCACTCCCTCACTCTCTCACTCCCTCACTCCCTCACTCCCTCACTCCCTCACAACCGCTATTTCGCTTGATCCTGCACTTTAGTAGGGCTGGCAAGGTCGGTCTGAGGGTAAACTGACCATTGATTTGAACCACTGCCGACACCTGACTTGGCTTCTTGAGAGCGGCGGAGGCTCATATCCTGGTTCAGGCGCTCAATCTCTTCTGGGGTGTGCTTGCTACCTTTAATCGGCTCCTCAATCAATCCCTGGGTTTCAACTACATGTTGATAGGGGTTCTCGATATACTCCCACTTCTCGCCAGCATCCCAGGGACCCTGACCCTGATTCCATGGTCCGCGGATACTAGCCCCATTGGACATGTTCATATAGGTGTGAGTGTAACGCGGGTCGCCTTGGAGTACCCCTGGTGGGAAGTTCGGCTCGATAGTTTCCAGCGCTGCTGCGAACATCTGGAAGTGAGCAATCTCCCTAGTCATCAAAAAGCCCATGGTTTCTTTAACGTAGGGATCGTCAGTAAATTGGAGCAAATACTCGTAAACAATTTTCGCCCGCGATTCGGCAGCGATATCTGAGCGCAGATCCACAGTTAGGTCACCATTAGCATTAATATAAGCACCAGTCCAAGGCACCCCCTGACTGTTGGTCAGTGTAGGGGCACCACCAGAGAGTACTAGAAACTGCGGATTAGTCATCGCCTGGTGGAGCATCTGCTCCTTCTCCGCCAAGCCGGAGAAAAGATTCATCATGGGACTCTGCTCCGCAGCGTTCTTGAGTTCACCGTTGACTCCGTCTAGAAGCATCGTAATAGTTGCCCCAACAATTTCGAGGTGGCTCAACTCCTCCGTGGCGATATCCATGAGCAGGTCGTACTTGTCGGGATACGCTTGACGGGCAGCAAATGCTTGAATGAAATACTGGATTGCCGCCTTCAGTTCGCCATTTCCTCCACCGAACTGTTCTAGGAGCAAGCTAGCAAAGCGCGGATCGGGACCTGATACACGCGCATTAAATTCCAGTTCTTTTACATGATAGAACATCTTAGTTTCCCGTACTGGTGTGCTATTTCTAAGTAGGTATGCTGCGATAAATGATGAATAAATTCAGGCATGAAAACAATTATAATATCTGAACTTTTATGCCTGATTATTACTCACTTATCCCTTAAAGTAACTTTCATAAATTGTTAGAACGTCTATCGAAAGTAAGAGTTTAAAATATAAAAACAAGTTGCAGTTTGAAGGAACAAACGATGGACTCCGAGCGCTATATCGATGACTCAGGCACCACAACCGATAGCTACTTGCTACTTGGCGATCGCTCGGAAGAGGAATGGGCGAGATTCATTGAATATACAGAGTCTCGCTACTATAACGCGGGCGACTTGCTAGTCCAGCAAAATCAGATCGAGCGCGTGGTGCATATCCTTACCGATGGACAGGTCGAGGTTGTCGTTACCGATAAACGAACCAATAGTCAGCAGCGAATTGCTACCATTGAGGCGGGGTCAGTCTTCGGCGAGCAGTCTTTTGTTGATGGTAAACCCCGCTCTGCCTCAGTCGTGGCGTTAACCGATTGCTGCGTGCTAAGTTTAACCTTAGAGGCATTCCAACAATTGCAAAGGGACGAGCCGGAAATCGCTTTTGCCTTCCTGTTCGATATCGCACGCACGCTATCACTGCGCCTGCGTATATCTTTAAACTGACACCCTCCACCCCCAAATCTTACGATTATGGGAGTGGATTGCCAATATCACTCTAACCACCTGAATCGCGAGGGG
>DNXU01000294.1:0-6539 GCA_003505715.1 Cyanobacteria bacterium UBA8803
CGCACCACACCAATTAATGGGCATTCTCAAAACAAATCAGAGCAGATGAATTGCCATCAGTGACGCTGGAGCGATTGCTGAAGAACCGAGAATATCATGGTGGCGGAAGTGCGAGAATTCGAGAAGTTACTGAAGGCGGCTAAAAATGAGTGATGGTGTTCTCTACGATCAAGATTTTTATCTGTGGTTGGAAAAGACAGCAGATTTGTTAAAAAAAAGACGTTTTGAAGAATTAGATTTAACTCATTTGGTAGAAGAAATTGAGAGCATGGGGCGGAGTGAAAGGCGAGAACTGAAGAGTCTGTTAAAACTCATTATAACTCACTTGTTAAAATGGCAATATCAGCCACAAATGCGCCCTTACTATGGCAATAGTTGGGTGAGTACTATTATCAATCAACGCAGCGATTTACTATTGTTACTGGAGGACAGTCCAAGTTTGAAGGGTTTGCTAGAGGAAAGTTGGAAAGACTGTTATCAAATAGCTAGACGAGATGCAGCGAAGGAGACGGGGTTATCTGAGGACGTGTTTCCGGTTGATTGTCCTTTTGAGTTAGCTGAAGTATTAGATCCTGAGTATTTACCTTCATAGGCGATCGCATTCCATCTTGACTATCGTTATAAACGCACCCTACCTGATGATTCATCCCTCATCTGTGATCGTTCCTAAGGGCAATTCAATTACAAAGGTGGTTCCTTGACCCATTACTGAATTGCACCAAAGCTGACCTTGATGTTTTTCCACTACAATCTGGTAGCTGATCGATAATCCTAAACCTGTACCCTTTCCTGGCGGTTTAGTTGTAAAGAAGGGGTCAAACATCTGCTGCTGAACTTCTGGGGGAATGCCAGAACCATTGTCAGCAATAGAGATGGCTATTTTGTCGGGTGTAATGAGCTGGGTGCGAATTTCAATACGAGGCGATCGCTGTTCTGAACTCTGAGATTCTTCGAGGGTATCAATCGCATTGGACAGGAGATTCATGAAAACCTGATTTAACTGACCAGGATAACATAATACGGCAGGCAATTGCCCGTACTCTTTGATGACTTGAATCTCACAGCGATGATGCTGTTGTTTCAGGCGGTTTCTTAAAATCAGCAGGGTATTGTCAATGCCTTCATGAATATCGACCTCTTGGAGATCCTTGGCATCAAGGCGAGAGAAATTTCTTAAAGACAGCACAATTTGAGTGATGCGGTTAGCACCTTCTTTAATTGAAGCTAGCAGTTTAGGAAAATCTTCCTGAATAAAATCTATTTCGATCGCTTCTAGCTCTTCCTGAATCTCTGCCACTGGCTCTCTATAGTGCTGCTGATATAGCTCCAACAGATCCAGCAGATCTGTCGCATACTCCATAGCTGGGTTGATGTTAGCGTAGATGAAGTTGACGGGGTTATTGATTTCGTGAGCAATTCCTGCCAGCATTTGCCCCAAACTCGATAGTTTTTCGGTTTGGATGAGTTGGGCTTGGGTGCGTTTTAATTCGTCTAAGGTGTGTTCTAGCTCCGTTGCTTTGTCGCGAAATCGCGCTTCACTTTGTCGCAAAGCATCCTCTGCTTGCTTTTGCTCGGTAATGTCACGAGATACGCCAACAGTTTGAATCACCTGCCCAGTCGCATCTCGGATGGCGGTCTTCACCGTACTAAACAAGTATTCCTGCCCATCGTAACGCACGGCAGGCTCATCAATCCAAAGGGTTTGACCAGTGTTAAAAACGTAAGCATCATCTTTGACGTACTGTTGCGTATAGTCAGGGTTAACTCTGGGGGCATCGATAATGCATTGTAACTGCTCCATTGTCATCCCGTAGTAATCGCGAAATGCTTTGTTAGCATAAATAATGTGGGATTGCAGACCTTTGCATAAAATCAGGTCGGGAATGGCATCGAGAATCTGCTGGTAGAGAGCGGTTGTCTCGTGTAATTTTTGTTCCCCTATTTTGCGCTCACTAATGTCTACCCAATAACCCACAGATTCGATCGGATTTCCATCATCGTCCTTAACCAACCGCAGTTGAGCATAGACCCAACGATAAGTCCCGTCAGCGTGCAGGAAACGGTATTCATGGGAGTCAGATCCTTGTAAAAAGAGCTGGCTAAATCCCTTGCTAAAAATGCGATCGCGGTCTTCCGGATGAACGCGGTTTTTCCAGAAATTGGCATCTGATATAAATGCCTGTGCTGGGTAACCAAAGATGGTACTGACGTTTTCACTCATGAAAGTTGTTTCATAATTCCCCCCGGTGCGGAAGCTAAAAATGACGGCTGGACTAGAGGTAAGCAGATATTCGAGACGTTCGGTAACAGATCGCAGTTGAAACTCCGCACGTTTGCGATCGCTAATATCGCGGCAGATCCCAATGACACCGATGATCTTTCCCTGTTCATCGCGCCAAGGGCATTTCGTTGTCAGCAACGTGTGCATGATGCTCTGCCTGGGGAAGAGATCCTCATAGACTTTTGGCTCCCCTGTCGTCATAACGGCACGATCCGTCTCTCTGATATGCTGGGCAATTTCAGCTGGAAACCATGCCGTGTCATCTTGCCCTAACATTTCTGGTACTGTCATCTCTAGCCAAGAGGCTGTGGTAGAGTTGGCAAGTATGTAACGACCTTGCTCATCCTTGACAAAAATGACATCGGGGGTGCTTTCAATAATGGAACGCAAGATAGTATTACTCTGGTAGAGTGCTGCTTCTGTGCGTTTTTGCTCTGCCTCTGCCTGTTTGCGTTGAATGACTAGAGAGGTAAGCCATGCCAGAGACTCGATCGCCTCTAATTCTTGGGCGTGGGGCGATCGCACTTCGGTAAAGTACATGGCAAATGTTCCTAGAACCTTGCCTGTATCTGACATAATTGGCTCAGACCAGCAGGCTCTAAATCCATAGGCTAATGCTTGGTCTTTAAAGTTTGCCCACAAGGGGTTATTGGCAATATCTTCAACAATCACGCGCTTGCCGAAATACGCCGCCGTACCACAAGAACCAACCTCTGGCCCAATGCGGAGTGGGTCAATTAATTTCATCCAGGCTGGAGGCAGCTTTGGGCTGGCACAAGGACGCAAATGCTCGCCGTCTTCTGCCATCAGCAGAATTGAGGAGCAAAGCTTTGGGGTCAGATTATCGATCCGCGTGGTTAATTCTACTAGAATGTCCGACAATGACCTGCCTTGAGCAACCATTTTCAAGACGGCATTTTGGGTATCCTGCAATAACTCTCTCTGCTTGCGCTCAGTGATATCGTTAGCTGTACTCAGCAAGCAGGGTTGTCCATCAAGGTCGATGAGGTCGGCAGAGAACAATACTGTCCGTACTTCTCCGCTTGAGGTGTAAACATCGATCTCTTGGTTGCGCACTACTCCTGCCTCTTGCACTTGTTGGATAAGTTGGGTACGCTCTTCGGGATTGACCCACATATTGAGTTCAATAGCAGTATGACCAATTACTTCGTTTCCCTCGTAACCCAAAAGATCGAGAAAGCTGTCGTTCACGTCGAGCAAGCGGGAATCTGTCAGTTGGGTGAGTACGATGGGAACAGGACTGGCACGAAAAACTTTAAAAAACTTATCTTCACAAGCGTGAAATGAGGTTTCTACCTTTTGGCGCAAATAGCGTTCTTGATGCAATTGCGCGGTAATCTGTCTTAATTGATCTGTTTGATCCTTGACTTTTTGTTGTAACCTCTCAACATTATTTTTATAGTTTTCTGACATAATAAAAGCAAAACCTTATTTAAAAAGAAGTGTGAACAATTTATTCCAAGCATCTATCTAAGGTTTGAAGTTAAGCAGTTGCGCTTAATCCTCTCTTTTATTATTGATATAACACAGTTTAGATCTGTCAAGCAATAAAGGCTAGATTAGGTGTTAAACAATTTGAATTATATAGAAGAAATGTTAATCTAAATCAAATTTCAAATAAGTGAAAACTAAGGTATTTATTCATCATAAATAGCTGAAAGCCTATTCAATAAGTTCACAACTTTGAGGCTTAAAAGGTTAAGGCTTCGTACTTCTCTGACATACAAGCCTAAGATTTATCTAAGCTTGCAATGAATACAATATCCCCTACTTCTGTAATTTGTTCTCCTATCATGTCCGGTAAGCTCAAGATACGCAAGTAGCCTTACCTCCCAGCCTCCTCTCCCATCAAGGAGACCGCTTTTGAATTTAACATTCTGCCCTAGGATGACCGAAATACGTTAGGGCAGCTTTTGATATTACTTCGCTTTACTATCTCCAACCAGCGCTTGAAAACGCTTATTCTTACGCAAACTATCTAAATCTGGGTCAGTTTTGGCCATGGGCAAGTATTTCGCCCGATTCAGTTTAATTGCCTCTTGTATATGATTGACAGCCAAGGTGACATTGCCTTGAGCAGCATAACAATAACCTTTGTTATAAATTGCATTAACGTGGTTGGGGTTAATTTCTAATGCCTTATCAAAATTTTCCAGGGCTTCCCGATAGCGCTTCATCTTCACAAGCGCATACCCCCGATTATCCCAGGCTTCGTAGTTATCTGGCATACAAGCTAGGGACTTATCGTAGCTAGCGATCGCTTCCTTGAGACGACCCAATCGCCGCAAAGACAGTCCCCGGTTATTCCAACCGTGTGTCTCATTGGGATCGAATTCTAGCCCTTTCTCAAAGCACATCAACCCCTCTTTTTCCTTCCCCAGTTGAGAAAGTATGATGCCCTGATTAATCCAACTCCCCACATGGTCTGGCTTAATTTGCAGGGCTTTTTTGTAACTGGCGATCGCCTCTTCCGATTTTTCGGATGTCATCAACAGACAGCCCCGATTAAACCAAATTTCTGCGTTATCAGGTTTAACTTTTAGCGCTTTGTCGTAACTTTTGAGGGCTGCTTGCAAGCGACCTAAGTTCGTTAAGACATTACCACGGTTACTTAAAGCCCTGTAATAATCCGGCTTGATTTCTAAGGATTTATCGTAACTAGCGAGTGCTTCTCGATTGCGACCCAAAACCATCAAAGAATTCCCTCGGCTGTCCCACGCCTCGTAATGGTTGGGGTCAATCTCAAAAACTTTGTCAAAGCTAGCGATCGCCTGTTCGTGTTGTCCCCATTCCGCTAGGGCAATACCTCGGTTATACCAAATCCGACTGTCCTCTGGCTTTAGCTCGCCCGCCCGGTCAAAACTAGCAACTGACTCTTCGTAACGCTTTAAATGTCCTAGCGCTAACCCGCGACAACTCCAAGCATCAGCATTCTCAGGAGTCAGCTTAATCACGTCATCAAAAAGCGCTACCGCTGCGGTCAAGTCTCCCGACTCTAAACAGCGCAGACCCTGTTGGTAAATGAATTTAACAGCTTTTGGATCGGTCATGGAATTTTGGTTTAGTCGATAACTCCTTTATTTATTCCCATATAATTGGGCTACATATTCCCCATAACCGTTATAAGGTAGGGTGTCCCGTTTTTCCCAAGAAAAATCCGCTCCCTTACCGATGAACTTTTCCGTGGCTTGCGACCAGCGCGGGTGAGGCTTGTTGGGATTAACATTGGCCTCAAAATCGTACTCGTGAGGATCGATGGTGTTCCAGAAAGTGGCTGGTTGAGACTCCACAAACTCAATCTTGACAATGGATTTAGCCCCCTTAAACCCGTACTTCCAAGGCACCACTTCTCGCAGGGGCGCACCGTGCTGCTTCGGGAGCAAGTGACCGTAGAGACCAACCGCAAAAAATGCTAATTCATTGGCCATTTCCTCTAGGGTCAACCCTTCCGTATAAGGCCAAGGCAGCTTACCACCTAATGTCCAAGAAGGGCCAATTCTGAGCTGGGGATCATCATAGGATATAAACTGCACGAATTTTGCTTTCGAGGTTGGCTCAACCTCAGCCATCAGCAATTTCATGGGGAATCCGATCCAAGGTAGCACCATTGACCAAGCTTCTACGCACCGGAACCGATAGATGCGTTCTTCGAGGGGGAATTTTTTGAGGAGATCGTCTATGTCATAGGTACGGGGATTTTTTACCGCCCCCGTGACTTCAACTTTCCAGCCATCAGTCGGTAAAGCTTGAGCAGCTTGCCAAATGGATTTACCCGTGCCAAATTCATAAAAGTTGTTGTACCGTCCGGCGAGTAGCTCATTGGTAACAGGTCGGTCAACGGTAGCAAAAGCTGGGTTAGTTTTAATGGATTCTAACTTCGGCAGTTCTAGGGTAGCTGTTAGGGCTTTATCGGTATCCGAGGAAGATTGGCAACCCATAATTGGCATGATGCTTGCCCCAATGCTAGCACCAACTAAAGTTTTCAGGAAGCGACGCCGATTGAAATAAGCCGCTTCAGGAGTTACTTCTCGTTCTGGGAGTTCCCAGGATTTGGGTATGCGGATGATTGTCATTGGGGGAAAAATGGTTACGACGGATTATGGTTATTAATCTTTTTATTAGTAAAGAATTGTAACAATTATTCTCCTCAAATAGCGGAGCGAGAACTCTCGGTAGTAGTAACCCACCTTCCGCACCCTGAACTGGCACAATCGCAGGGTAAACCTTCGGCTACGCT
>DNXU01000294.1:6610-9388 GCA_003505715.1 Cyanobacteria bacterium UBA8803
CCCCATTCCCCATTCCCCAAATGTAAACAAGCCCTAAATATCAAGAATTACCATAGCTGTCCAACCGTCAGGGGTTTTTTCCAACTGAAAGCGGTGCAATGTCACGGCTTTGACATCGACTCGCTCTTCATGGCGATCGCGATCGAGCATTTCTCCCCTAGTCACGGCAGTTAGGTAATACTGGGCATTTCTCTCCTCAATCTCAACCTGCTGCGCTCTCAACAATAGCTGCTCGCTGTCCTTGTAGTAGACGAATTCTTGCAGAAAGTTAAATAGTAACAAATCCAGGGCATCATTCTCTAGGCTGAAGGTTCGGTTTTCCTTCAGTTCTATAGCCTCCAGATTATCAATCATCGCATTAATAGTAGCATCGCCAGCAGCTTTGAAAAGCTCCTCCAGATTATCTCCCCTAGCTTGAAAGGCAATATCAGCGATCGCAATATCTTCTAGAAACTCATAAGGCATAGGAGTAGGTGATGGGTAATGGGTGATGGGTAATGGGTAATTGTAAGTATTTTAATGATTTTACAAGTTTAATACATATAATAAAATTTGGGTTTGTTTACTTATTGCTTGCAGGTGTTTAACCTACTGATAATTTCTTCTTTGTGTTCGCTCAACTGTTTGCCAATAAACACCAACTCAGTTGCCTCTTGAGCAAAGGGTTCCATATCCCAGCGTCCGGCTACGAAATTAAACAGATAAATGCCTTCAGCAAATCTCACAAACCCTTTAGCTCGATATACCTCTGCCTCAAGGCTCTCGGCAAATTCCTCAAAACACTGACGATTGAACTTAGCTGATGAGGTATAGCTGAAGGATTCAAATTCAGGTTGGTGAACGTGGTGAGGAGGTGCTTGTTCCCGTTCCTGATAGATACCAAACAGCAAATCTACGTCTACTCTACCCCGCTGGGTTCGCAAAATTGAGGCCGTTTTGTTAAGGGAATGCAACTTATTTTCGATCTCACCTAACTCGCTTGGCGATACCAAATCGATCTTATTCAGAATGATGGTATCGGCTGCCTGGATTTGGATTCGAGTTGTGTGGCCTATTTGCGGATATTTCACCATTGCATCCGCATCCATAACCGTGACTACGCCATCAAGGCGTACCCTTGGTAAACTTTCCTGAATATCAAAAACCAGAGCATCTGGCTCGGCTACACCTGTAGTCTCCACCACAATAATATCTGGGTCAACGGTATCAATAATTTCATCAACTGCCGCTTCAAATTCACCGAGCAAGGAGCAACAGACGCAACCACCACCGAGGTCTGCCATCTCAACATTTTTGCCAGCAATAATTTTACTGTCAATGGCAATCTCGCCAAATTCGTTCATGAGAATAGCAATTTTCTTAGGCAGCGTATCCAAGATATGGCGCAGCAAGGTTGTTTTGCCGCTGCCGAGAGGTCCTGTAATGATTGTAATTGGTGCGCGTACTTGCATAAAGTGCGGAGTGGAGTAATTACCTAATTTAGTGGCAGGTTTAGACATTTAATGAAGGCATTCTACCAGTAACTTTTATCCAAAACCCGCCCTCAATGGGACAGTTATTTATCCTTTAATGTTCCCAATTGGAGTCAACCGCACTACCCGTTTGCAAAGTCCAGCTAACTCCGTCGCTTCAATAACATCATCGATATCTTTGTACGCTCCCCCTGCTTCCTCTGCTAGTCCCGGCTTAGAAGTACTGCGCACATAAATGCCTTGCGCTGCCATATCCTTCAGTAATTGTTCTCCCCGCCAAGTTTTTCTTGCCTTCGTCCGACTCATCGTTCGTCCGCTGCCGTGAGCAGTGCTGAAGAAACTTTGAGCGCCAGTCGGTACGCCAGCTAATAAATAAGATCCGGTTTCCATACTGCCGCCAATAATAACTGGTTGACCAATGGCCTTGTAACGTTCCGGAACATCCTCCATTCCCGGCCCAAAAGCGCGAGTTGAACCCTTACGATGTACTAGGAGCGATCGCTCTTTGCCATCAATAATGTGATGTTCTAGCTTGGCAGTATTGTGGGCGACATCGTAAACCATATGCATACCGAGGTCTTCTGGAGAACTGCCGAATATCTCCGAAAACACCTCGCGGATACGGTGTAGGATCACCTGACGATTAGCATAGGACATATTAATGCCACATTTCATGGCGGCAAAGTAAGCTTGGCCTTCAGGAGAGTGAAAGGGAGCGCAGGCAAGTTCCCGATCTAAAATCTTAATACTATACTTACTCTCCATCACTTTGAGAAAAGTTTGGAGGTAGTCGGTTGCTACCTGATGACCGAAGCCTCGGCTGCCACAGTGAAACATCACCACTACCTGATTCGGTTTGGTAATTCCCATAATTCGGGCTAACTCGGGATCGAAAATGTTGTTCTTGCGAGCTACTTGAATTTCCAGATAGTGGTTCCCAGATCCCAGGGTGCCAATTTGGTTGAATCCGCGATCGATCGCTTTTTCACTAATAGTTGCAGAATCAGCACCCTTCATGCATCCGTTTTCTTCAATTAATTCTAAATCCTCTTCCCAGCCATACCCATTACGAATGCACCATTGAGCGCCTTGCTCAACCACCTGTCGAAACTCTGACCGCGATATCTTCACAAAACCCTTACTTCCTACCCCAGCAGGTACTCTTTCGTAAAGCCTGTCTACCAGCTGTTTGATATGAGGTTTCACATCATCATAGGTCAGGTTAGTGACAAGCAAGCGCATTCCACAATTAATATCAAAACCGATACCCCCAGGAGAGATGACCCCGCCTTCTTCGACATCCATT
>DNXU01000294.1:9417-9663 GCA_003505715.1 Cyanobacteria bacterium UBA8803
AATGGGAAACCCATATCCAAAGTGTCCGTCTGGCATACACAAGGCATACTTGGTTATTCCTGGCAGGGTAGCAACGTTAGTCACTTGGTCGTAAACGCCTTGATCCATTTCCTGGACTAACTTGTGGGTGCCATAAATCCGAGCCGGAACCCGCATTCCTTCCTTGTAGGAAGTTGGAATTTCCCAAATGGTGTCAGAAATTTGTTTTAGGGCTTCCATATTTTTGAAGGGATGAGGGATGAGGGA
>DNXU01000290.1:0-172 GCA_003505715.1 Cyanobacteria bacterium UBA8803
ATTCCCCATTCCCCATTCCCCATAAAGGAGAAATACAATGGCTAAATACAGAAATAATTTACCGCAATTATCTAACGAGCTGTTTATCACCGATGGTGGTATTGAAACCACGCTCATCTTTCATGAAGGATGGGATTTACCTAGTTTTGCTGCTTTTGATTTGTTGAGGCAT
>DNXU01000290.1:189-2861 GCA_003505715.1 Cyanobacteria bacterium UBA8803
AATATTTCCGCACTTATGCTACTCTGGCCGGAAGCTATGAAGTGGGATTTGTTCTGGAAAGTGCTACTTGGCGTGCTAACCCAGATTGGGGTACGAAACTGGGCTATGACCGTGAAACATTGGCCGAGATGAACTACAAGGCGATCGCACTCCTCCATGATATTCGCAATGAATACGAAACCGAACAGAGCCGGATGGTGATTAGTGGGTGTCTTGGGCCTCGCGGTGATGGCTATAATCCTACTCAGCTGATGACTGCGGATGAGGCACAGGAGTATCACAAACCCCAAATTGAAACCTTCCGAAATGCTGGTGCTGACTTGGTAAGCGCGATCACTATGAACTATGTGGAAGAGGCAATTGGTATTGCCCGCGCCGCCCAATCCATTAACATGCCTGTGGTAATTTCCTTTACGGTGGAAACTGATGGGAAGTTGCCGACGGGGCAAACTTTGCAGGATGCCATTGAGCAGGTTGATGAAACTACTGGTAATTTCCCTGCGTATTACACGATCAACTGTGCCCATCCGACGCATTTTAAAGATGTGTTGATCGGTAGCGCACCTTGGCTGGAGCGAATTCGGGGTATCCGAGCTAATGCTTCTACCAAGAGTCATGCAGAACTAGATGAGGCGACGGAACTAGATGATGGTAACCCAGAAGAACTTAGCAGTTATTATCGCGAACTGAAAGGTAAATTGCCGAATCTGAACGTACTGGGTGGTTGCTGTGGCACCGATCGGCGTCATATTGAAGCAATCTGTAAAGCCTACGTGCCGCTGTTGTGGACTCATTTCTCTAACGGGGGGCAATTACCCTCGATTCGGAAAACTGTAGCTTGAAAACTCCTATTCCGTGCCCCCTACTGTCACAATTGCAGGGTTGATGCAAACGCCCCCCTAGCCCCCCAAACCTGGGGGGGTTATAGGGGTTTTTAAATGAAAGTAATACAGTCTTTTTGGAACGCAGAGTCAACCGCAGAGAACGCCAAGAAGAGAGCGGGGCTGTAAAATTCTCACCCAAGGTTGGGGAGTCGGGGGCAAAATGTGTATTTCATTCTCTAATGATAGAATAAATTATAAAAAATTCCCCTTTAATTATAACTTTATTGTAAACTTTAAATAGAGAATAAATCGGCAATTTTTCAGTGTATTTTATTATCATTTCTCTGTTTAAAGAAAATCTGTGAATTAGCTGAATTTTTTTCAGCCATTTGGCGGAAAGACAAAATTAGAACTGCATATAACAATTGGATCAGAATAAATAGGGAGCGTAAATCAATTAAACCTATAGGTTTAGTCACCTGCTGCTTCAAATCGCGAAGATTTCTTTTAACTAGAGCTTGCCCAGCTACTCCACATACAGTAGCCATGGTGCGTTACGTTCCGGTAACACACCCTACAGATGGTGCGTTATGTTCCGGTAAAACACCCTACAGTAATAATCGCTCAAGACACTTCAACCTGCTTCACCTTCTTTTAAAGCATTCTTACATCATAGCCTGATAGGATTATCAGCTTAGTTGCAGATAGGAAATAGCTGATAGGTATTCGATCGGGATAGGTAGGATGTTTTAAAAAATCATGGACACATGTAGTCGTTAATTTGGAAGTACCAATGAGTCGTAGTCTAGAGTTGCATACACATCAAGTCTTAGTTACTGGTGCATCAGGTTTCATGGGTTCATGGTTGACCGAACATTTATTGGCACAAGGAGCCACGGTAACAACGCTGTTGGCAGATTGGAACCCTAATAGTTATTTTGTGCAGAGCGGACTGATTAATCGTGTGAGCAATGTCGTTGGCACCCTTGATGACTATGCGCTCCTAGAAAAAACTATTAAGGAGCGTCAGATTGATACTGTTTTCCACTTAGCCGCAATTTCGGTAGAAGGCTTGGCTTTTAGCAATCCCAGGCTGTCCTTTGAAATTAATATTCGCGGCACTTACAACCTTTTAGAAGCCTGCCGCAAGCACGCTGATGCCATGAAGGGAATTGTGGTAGCGTCTAGTGATAAGGCTTACGGGGATAGTCACATCTTGCCTTATACAGAGGATTTACCCATGCAGGGGAAACATCCCTATGAAGTGTCTAAAAGTTGCGCTGACTTGATTGCTCGCAGTTATTATCACAGCTATGGATTACCTGTGGCTGTAGGACGTTTCGGTAATATTTATGGGGGAGGAGACTTGAACTGGACTCGCCTGATTCCGAACACAATTCGCCGCCTCCTCAAGCAAGAACCGCCGACAGTACGGATACCTTCTCAAGGGGACTTCATGCGCGATTTCTTGTATGTTAAAGATGGGGTTAATGCCTATACATCCATGTTGGCAGGATTGGCTCGCCCGGAAGTTCATGGACAGGCATTTAATTTTGCCATGGGGGGAAGTTGGACGGTGATGGAAGTTGTCCAAAAGCTGCAAAAAATTATGGATTGCGAGCATATTGAACCTCTGGTTGAGCAGGCAAGTCATGGCGAAATTTGGCATCAGCACGTTTCTGCTGAAAAAGCGCAACGCATGTTAGGGTGGACTCCTCAATATTCTTTAGAGGAGGGATTGGTTGAGACTGTTGATTGGTATACCAATTTTCTGTCTTCTTCCTTTAATCCTGCGGTGCGATCTCATGTTGTAGCGGTTTGAATCCCGCCAGGAAAATCCCGCCAGGA
>DNXU01000290.1:3091-3839 GCA_003505715.1 Cyanobacteria bacterium UBA8803
AGCTATTAGCCCGGAGTTTAAACTCCGGGCGGGGCCCTTCAGGAAAATGAATTATTCTTTGCGTTCGACTTTGCGTTCTTTGCGTTAAAAAAAAGACTGTGTTCCTTTCATCTAGCCTCAACTCGTTCCAGGGAAGCTCTATGTTTAAAAGACTGGATTGGACTCTCAGCGAAACTGTAACCCAACAAGCGCGTCGAAGCGATCGCCTCCGTCAAGGTTTTGCTTTCCATGCTAGTGAGGAAAAAGTCCAACGCACCTTAATTGCTCTACAGCCAGGAACTTACGTGCGTCCGCACCGCCATGTGAGGGACAGCAGCGATAATGGTTTTGAGATGCTCTTGGTTTTGCAAGGAGCGATCGGGGTTTTGCTCTTCGATGAGCAAGGAGAAGTTATCACTCAAGAAGAAATCAGTGCTGAAGCCCAAACCTATGGAGTGGAACTTGCAGAAGGGATTTATCATACTGCGATCGCGCTCTCTCCCGATACCCTGATTTTGGAAATTAAAGAAGGGCCTTATATCCCTCATCTAGATAAGGAGTTCCTCAGCCACTTTCCTTTAGAGGGAACCCTAGAAGCTCAAAAACTGGTACAAACTTGGCAGAATTATTTTTAGTTGGTTGTTGGTTGTTGGTTGTTGGTTGTTGGTTGTTGGTTGTTGGTTGTTGGTTGTTAGTTGTTAGTTGTTGGTTGTTAGTTGTTGGTTGTTGGTTGTTGGTTGTTAGTTGTTGGTTGTTGGTTGTTAGTTGT
>DNXU01000492.1 GCA_003505715.1 Cyanobacteria bacterium UBA8803
CCACAGATAGGGCTTAAATCAAAACCCGCCCTGCGACAGGCACTTGTTTTTATAGCTTGAATTCTATTATGTGGTGAAGGATTAATATTATGTTCGATGATTAACCATGATAAAACCTAGGGCAGGGCGGGTTTTGACTTAAGTCATATCTGCGGGTTCTACAATATTTGTCCCTAAACCCGCCCNNTACAGATACTATGGGTGTTTAACAGATATGATATTACTTTCTAATTCTCCTACTCTTTCTATACTATTACTTTATATAAAGTATATTTTACTTCATCAAATCTTTATATAAAATTTATCCCAATTGCCGTAAGAATAAAGTATGTTTATATTTTGATAAAAAAAATAGTTGAAATGACTTAAGTCGTATTTGTGAGTTCGGCTGTGCTTGGCGAACTGCGACCTCGGCGCTCTGTGGTCGAGATCGGCAAGCAGAGTGTGGACTGAAAAAATCACGGATTTATTGGGTGCATCGACTTTTAAATTTAGTTAATTGCAGATCATACGGGTCAATCATGAATACTGAATCTTCCCTAATTCCTTTTGCCTTATTCACAGGTGAGCCTCTGGCATTACCTATTTCATCTCGTTTATTAAGTCTAGTTCCTAGCGACTTATCAAAAGGGAAGAAAAAGCCATTTGATTTTAATAGCCTCGTGTCCATCTCTGAATCTCAGGGTAACGACGATGCTACTGTAGTAACAAATAAAATCGATTATCACCCAGCTGAGACGGCCTATATTACTGCCAGTGGTTTCGCGCTAGGTGAAACTGTTGAATTCCAAGTTTTACACCTTGATGCTGGTGCAGATGGAGAGTTTGGCACGTCTGATGACCAAACGGTTGTGACTTCAGGAGAGGGACATGAGCCTTGGCAAGTTCAGGATGGTAGCGCCCTCGATCTTGATGGTGTGGTTAATGGCGCGGTTAAAACTAGTTGGTATGTCAACCCAGATGATTCTCTGAACGCTACGTTCCTGTTAACTGCAACGGGTCAGAGTTCTGGGGAACAAGCTAGCTATATTTTTACAGATTCCGGACTGCTGGATTTGACCAATCCTACTGTACAAAGTAATGGCTCGTTGCCAGACACCTCCGGACAAACGGTCTTATTTGCTTGGACTAGTTATCCCGGCGGCAGTGGGGCAACTACTTCGTTTCTGCGTCTCAAAGCAGGTCAAGGTAGCACTATTGAAAGAGGCTACAACACCAACGGCACGCAGCAATTTGATACCCAGAAACAGGGTACGCAAGCAATTCTGCTGAGCGCTTTACCGACGATTACTATTGACAATACGACCTATTATGAGTTTCGGATCGATCTGAATGAAAGTAATAGCAATCCTCAGATTGACTTAACGAAATTACAAGTCTTTCAGTCTAATGTAGCCAATCTGACTGGGTATAACTCTACCACAGGTCAGCTTGGGGGTTTAAACCCTGTGATTAACCTTAATGGCACGGTCAAGTTAGATGCCAGCCTGAATCCCGGAGGAGGTGTGGGAGATGTCTTGGTATATTTGCCGGGAAGTGCCTTTACAGGAAATCCTGCTAATACCTATCTCTATACCTATGCCGAATTTCAGAACGCCGAGTCTGGATATGAGGAATTCTCCTACGCTACCACAACTGCTTTAGGGCCTTTGGCTGATTTGTCGCTGACTCAAACGGTATCTAACACTAACCTGTTTGTCGGCAATTCGGCAACCTTCACCCTGACCTTGAATAATGCAGGTGTCGCAAATGCCACGGGGGTTAAAGTTAAAGACTTACTTCCCTCTGGCTTTAGCTTTACTAGTGCTACACCTAGCGTCGGGACTTACAACAGCAGCACTGGCATCTGGGATGTTGGCAGTATTGCGTCGGGAAGTAATGCCACTCTCACTCTAACAGGTACAGTTCTTAACGCAGCTAGCGCTGCCGCCTATACTAATGTGGCCGAAGTGATTGCGGCTAATCAATTCGACCCAGATTCAGCGGTGAATAATGGTGACCCCACTGAGGATGACTATACCAGCGTCCTGGCTCCGGTGGTGAAGCTGGATTTAACTAAACAATTCACTAACGTTACTCAAGTAGTCGATGGCGACGGCAATGGCGTGCCGGAACAGTTTGTGGCACTGCCTGGTGATAATGTCACCTTCCAAATTAAAGTCACCAATAATGGTGTGGCGAATGCTACCAATGTCGTCATTAAAGATGATCTGACTAAGGTATTGCCCGTTGGGTTAACGTTACAAAGTCTGGGTTTGGATGTGGGTGGCACTAACTTAGATCTCTCCGGTGGTGGGGATGGTAATGCCCAAACGATTGAGGTGCTGTTTAACAACATCGCCGCTGGTGCGACCAAGACTATTACTGTTAATGCCCAAGTCAGTAACGATTACATTACGCCGATTAATTTTTCCGGCCAACTAGGGACATCAAATAGTAATACTGGCGATCTGAATACAGCCCTACCTGAATATTACGACACCATTTTTAATGGTACGTTGTATCTCAATTACAATGTCCAAAAGGCTGTGAACCAAGGAGAGGCGAATTTCGGCTTTTTGAATATTACCAGTGATGCTGAAGTCGTTTCTGCCAACGGACAAACCCTTGCCCCAGGCTCAATTAAGGCGAGCGGTCGGTTAGATGTCTCGACTTATAAAATTGCTGGGACGTTAAATAACGGACAGCAGTTCAAGGTTTTTTCGATTGAGAATTTAACTAACCCGAGTTCTAACCCGGTTTCGTTTTTCTTCAATCCAGATCCAGAGGGAGGTTCGAGTGGCTATCCCACATATAATCAATCCGAATTCTTGCCAAACGGTCAGACAGGTTTCAGTGCATTCCTAGGAGTGTGGGATAAAATCAGCGATCCAGCCTACTTAGCAGATTTGGCAGCTTGGATGAATATGTCCGCTGATGGAAATCTGTCTAGCACGGCAGATGAACAAGCACTAATTAACGCGCTTTACGATTTTATTACAGACGGAGTTTATCGGCGTGATAATTATGCAGGCGGTTACTTTATGTTTGATAACGGCTCTGCTACCGAAACTTTGAACTTTGAAGGCGGGGAATTTTCGCCAATATCGCCAACATCAGGGGCTGGTTCTGTCAATATTTTAGTCACAGATGCCGGGGCAGCTGTAACCGATAGTAATGGTAATTCGCTGGGTTCATTTGTGGACTTGCAAGCAGCATTAGATTCGTTTAATTTCGCCAATCCCACGGGAGTTAACGTTACCATTCAAGATTCGAGTGGGGATGGTCAAGTCATAACTAGATTGCAAGAACTGGGCAGTTATGACTTTGCTGGCAAGTGGTCAATTCAAACTATCACCATTAATAGTAATGTCTCAGGAGTGACATTTACGTCAACCAATGGCGCGGCTGCGGTAGATTTCTCCTTCTCAAATTTGGTGGTATCTGGTACTACTCCTACCTTTACCTTGCAAGGTAACAATGCGGTAGATACGATTATTGGTACTCGCTTTGCCGATACCATTCAAGGGTTAAATGGCGCTGATATTTTGTCTGGCGGTGATGGCAATGATACGATTGATGGCGGTCTGGGTGGAGATCGGATTACAGGTGGCAGGGGTAACGACTCCTTAACGGGTGGCTCTTCCATCGATACCTTTGTCTTTGGTGCTAATTTTGGCAGCGACACCATTACTGATTTGAACAGTCAAGACTTGATTGACCTCAGCGCACTAAGCCTTAGCAGCAGTGCGTTGGATAGTAATAATAATGGTGCGATCGATGCCAACGATAATCTAGCTGATATTATCGGTGGTAATCTCGTACTCAATCTGACTTCGTTAAATGGTGGTACTATTACGATGACAGGTGTAGCGTCAGTTAATATGTCTGCTGTCATTCTATAATCAGGTTCTGTTCTGTAGCTCAGCAGCAATCGTAAGAGTCCCCACTCTTAGCTCCGGCAGAGTGGGGACTGGGGGATCTTACCTATACGCAGTAGGTGTGATGTCGTGTACGGTTGCATCGTTGATGGTTGGTAGTAGGCAGTTTAGTGCCTGAAAGGGCTGTGCGGCCAACCACTTGCATTGGTTACTACGAACCTGTTGGTAGTAGGTGCTTTGAGCTGTTGGTAGTAGACACTTGAGTGCCTGAAAGGGTTGTAGTGCCAACCACCAAAGTGGTTACTACGAACTTGAGATGAGGTGTTCATCACAATAGACTAACCGAGGAAAGAGATGGTGCTTTACCAGCGAATTGGGATCTTGGCAGGTAGTGGAGCGATCGCTTGGGCGTTAGGCTTGGCTCCGGGGGTAGTGGCACAGATTACTCCTGACCATAGTTTAGGAGGGGAAAGTTCCTTCGTAACTCCTAATGTAGTGAGTGAGAGAGGTATAATTGACCGGATTGATGGGGGGGCGGTTCGGGGTAGTAGTTTATTTCACAGCTTCCAAGATTTTAATGTTGGTAATCTGCAACGAGTCTATTTTGCCAATCCCTCTGGTATTGATAATATCCTAGGCCGAGTTACGGGCACTCAAGGGTCAAATATCTTCGGCACCCTAGGAGTACTGGGGAATGCTAACCTGTATTTTATTAATCCTAACGGTATTATCTTTGGTGATAAGGCCCAACTCGATATCCGAGGTTCGTTTTTCGCTAGTACTAATACAAGTATCCCGTTGACAAACGGTTATCAGTTCAGCACTGAAAATCCTAATGCTCCCCCCCTACTAACTCTCAACGTGGCTCCGGGTTTACAGAATGGCTTACCCGCCCAAGGTACGATTGCTAGTACGGGCAACTTGTCTGTCGGGGGAGACTTGACGTTAGTTAGTCAGAATCTCAATTTAGAGGGTCAGCTATACTCAGGGAGGAACACCACCCTCAATGCTGCCGAGAAATTAAAGGTACGGGACAGCGCGGCTAACCCTTTCATCGCCTCTGCTGGAGCGCAACTATTCGTCCAAGGCAATAAAATAGACATCTTTGCCTTAAATCATCCCGCTAGTGGCTTCTTTTCCGGTGGGGATATGGTGTTTCGTTCCGCTAATGCGCTCGGAGGGAATGCTCATTTCTCCAGTGGCGGCAACTTTATCCTCCAACAAATGGATGGTACGGGAGGAGAATTATCAAGTAGTGACGATCCGGTAATTCGGGCGAGTGGTGATGTCAGTTTTGATAGTTATGAAGGCGCTTCCCTGCATATTTTTGCCGGGGGCAGCGTGACAATTGGCAATATTTTTATTACAGGGCCAGATACTACTAACTTTATCAATGAAACGGTAACCCTCTCGGATGGTCAAACCACCGTTCCGATTAATGGCGGTGCTGTCCCCACAGTTGATATTAGAGCTGGTACAACTGCCTTCAACCCAACTGGCATTACAGGGGATACTACTAGCTTTACTCCTATTCCTAACACTACCGGAACAGGTACAAGTGCCAATATCACTATCGATGGGATATTTAATTTTGGCGGACTAGTCTTTTTAACCAATCAGTATCAACCCAATCCCTCTCTATCCGGTGATATTACCCTGAAAACTGGCATTGCTACAGCACTCGGCCCTTCAGGAGGGGGAGATGTGGTGATTGACTCACGGGGGAAAATTACGACCCCCAACTTTATAGATACGTCTGGGTTTGATTTTGCCACATCTGGCTTTACTAATCCGGGCGGCGATATCACCCTACTAGCCCAGGGGGATATTTTCATGCCCAATCCATCCCAGATTTTTTCCTACGGTTCAGCCGGGGGCAGCATTACCATGAAAAGCCAATCGGCAATTATTCAAGAAGAGGCTCCTCCCGACGAATCCTACATTGAAATTGCTGGCTACGGTGCAGGCCAAGGTGGCGATCTAATATTAGAAGCACCTAGGATTTTCTTAAGTAATGCTGTGCAGAATAATTTGCGTAGAGGTGCATTAGGACCCGGTGGTAAGCTAATTATTACTGCTGATTCCTTAGAAGCTAACCGAGCGAGATTAATCAATGTGACTCGTGGCGGTGATGCTGGCAATGTTATCGTTAATGCTGATTCAATCTCGCTGAATGAATCTCAACTTGGAAGTCTGAATCGGAGTACAACTGGGGGGAAGGCCGCAGATGTAGAGATTAATACCTATACCTTTATGGCAAGAGGCCCAGGTCCAGCAGTATTGTCAGAAACACAAAAAGAGTCTGATGGACGTGGTGGTAATGTAAGAATTAATGCAAGTTCTTTGTCTCTGCAAGAGGGATCTCAAGTTAGAACCACTACCCTAGGCAGCGGGGATGCTGGCAACATCGAGATTAGAGCTGATGATATTGTCGTTGATGGGTCAATTTTACTCTCTATCTTCGGTATGCCTGAACCCTTTCCTGCGGGCATTGTCAGCGAAACTAGTTTTGGGGGTCGAGGGGGTGTAATTGACATTACAACCCGTCGCCTTTCTGTTAGTAATGGTGCTCTTATCAGCGCTAGTACTAACGGTGAAGGAGATGCCGGCACTATTTTTATTAATGCGTCTGAGTCAGCTTCCTTCGATGGCAATCCTGGTGAACCTTTGTTTCCCAGTGGCGCATTTGTGGGAACATTGAAGGATGCCACTGGAAGAGGCGGCACTCTAACCATTAACACCCCATTTCTATCCGTCACCAACGGCGCACAGTTAGAAGCTTTGACTGAAAGTAGCGCGAATGCAGGTGAAATTAACATCAACGCCAACACAGTTTTCCTCTCCGGTGCTGATACGGGTTTATTTTCCAATACAACTTCCGGTTCCACAGGCAATGGCGGTTTAGTTCGTGTGGAAGCGAACTCTTTGAGGCTGCAAGATGGGGCGCAAATTAGTGCCAGTACCTCAGGAGCGGGAGAAGGGGGCGAAATTATAATTAATGCTAGTCAATTAATCAGCCTCTCCGGTGAAAACACAGGTATATTTTCCAGTACCACGCCAGAGTCTACTGGCAAGGGGGGCAGTATATTCATCGATCCCGAACAGGTTGAGATTAACGATGGTGCTGCAATTTCCGTAGATAGCCAAGGTACGGGTATTGGTGGCAATATCGAACTTGAAGCAGATCAATTAAGGCTGGATAACGGTCGAATTTCAGCAGAGACAACCAGTGCCGACGGCGGCAATATTACCCTATCCTTGTCAGATGTATTACTCTTGCGCCGAGGGAGTAAAATTTCAACTACCGCAGGCACAGTAGGAGCAGGTGGTAATGGTGGCGATATTAGGATTAGTCTGACGAGAGGTTTTATTATTGCTGTTGATGAAGAGGACAGTGATATTACAGCCAACGCTTTCCTCGGCAATGGTGGCAATATTGATATTACTGCCGAAAATATTTTTGGGATTAGGTTTCGACCCCAACTCACCCCGCTAAGTGACATTACTGCCAGTTCTAAGTTTGGCCTTTCCGGCACCGTCAGCATCAACGGCTTGAACGTCGATCCCAGTTCAGGATTAGTCGAATTACCAGGTGAACTAGCCGATGCCAGCGATCAAGTGGTTGTTGGCTGTGCCGCAGCAGAAGGCAATTCCTTTACCGTTACCGGACGCGGCGGCTTACCGGAAGATCCCACAGCAACCATCCGAGGTCAAACAGTCTGGCGAGATCTACAAGACTTTTCCGATGGCAGCGAAGGCGCGAACACCTCTAAACCAACTCCCCAAGCCAGATTACAAGATCGGGAAGAGAGCGATCGCACCTCTAGCTCCTCTCCCATAGTAGAAGCCACCGGCTGGGTTAAAGACGAAAATGGCCATGTCACCCTAGTTGCTTCTACAGCAAATAGCACTTCTGCTGGTTACAAATCGAAATTACCTGATTGCCAGCAATTATCCTCCAACAACCAATAATATTATGTCCAGTTAATTAACCCTCCTAAAACCTGTGGCAGGGCGGGTTTTGAGTGAAGTCATA
>DNXU01000494.1:0-984 GCA_003505715.1 Cyanobacteria bacterium UBA8803
CCTCATCCCTCATCCCTTACCTAGGCACGGGCACTTGTTTTAGTAAGGAAGCAATCACAGAGTCAAGTTGTAAGTTATCTAGCTGTGCTTCGGGTTTGAGGATGAGGCGGTGACGTAATAGAGGAAGTGCAATGGCTTTCACGTCATCTGGGGTAACGTAATTGCGTCCTTCCAACCAAGCTTGGGCTTTACTTGTTTGCAACCATGCTACAGCCGACCTGGGAGAGGCACCTAAGGCTAAATCAGGATATTTTCTAGTTTGCTTGACCAGTGCGAGTAAGTAATCGATTATTTTATCATCAATATTAATGGCTTGAGCGGCTTGGCGAGCGCTAAGGATTTGCTCTACTGTGGCGAGGGGTTTAAGACGTTCCAAATCCAAGCGCTTGGCTCGAAATCCCTTCTGCACGTTCAGCAACATTTGCTTTTCTGCGGCTGAATCAGGGTAATCTACGACTAGTTTGAATAAAAATCGATCTAACTGAGCTTCGGGTAGGGGGTAAGTTCCTTCAAATTCTAGGGAATTTTGGGTCGCAATTACCCAGAATAGTTCTGGTAGGGGTAAACTTTGACCATCTAGGGTAACTTGCTGCTCTTCCATGGCTTCTAGTAGTGCAGCTTGGGTTTTAGGAGGTGTCCGGTTAATTTCATCAGCCAGTAAAATCTCGGTAAAAACTGGCCCTTTCTTGAGGGTAAAACTGCGACTATTCAAGTCAAAAATATTGGTGCCTAGAATATCCGAGGGCAAAATATCGGGAGTTAGCTGAATCCTTCTAAAATCTGCTTGCATGAGCTTAGCTAACACCTTGACCAATAGAGTTTTTCCAGTTCCCGGCACTCCCTCAATAATGACATGCCCACCACTCAGCAGCGCTACCAGTAACTGCTGCACTAAGGTAGTTTGGCCTACAACTATCTTACTAAGGGTCTGGCTGAGGCGATTAAATACACTATTGTCATTTGTCATTTGTTGTTGGTTGTTGG
>DNXU01000494.1:1088-9793 GCA_003505715.1 Cyanobacteria bacterium UBA8803
TTGGTTGTTGGTTGTTGGTTATTTGTTGGTTATTCGGGAATTGTTAACCATGACAATTACAACATAATTCATACCTCATACCTCATCCCTCATCCCTCATACCTCATCCCTCATCCCTCAAAGATGGTGGCGGATTTCCTGCCATTGGTTCAACCAGGTTAACAAATTGGACTCCTTGAGTCGGTGTTTTCGAGATTGTCCTTGCAGGAGTTGTTCTAGTTCTGTGGCGGGACGCCCTGTTTGCTGTACCCAGGCTTCTACTAAGGATTGATAGTTGAGGGGAATTTCGCCTAATCCTAGCGATCGCTGAAGTTGTAGCTGTTCTTCTTTGCCTACTACATCTAAAATGAACTCGCTGCTGCCTGCTTTTTGCAAGACGCCTGCTAAAGCGCGGATGTAGGCTTCGCTGTTGTTTGCAACGGGTGCTGTGAGGGTGACGGGTTGTCCAAAGCGGCGTAAGCTAGCCCAAATGGCGACTATTAGTATGATGAGTCCCTGGAGGAATGTCACAAATAGGGGTTTCTTGGTTAGATAACTGAATATGTTGTCCCCTGCTTCCTGCTTAATGACTTCTGTATCTTTATAACCGTGGATGTATTCATCAACCCATACTGGATTTTGCTCTTTGGCAGCAGATGTGGCAGCGGATTTAACGGATGTGTTTTGGGTGTTTTGGTTTTCTATGGGTGGTTTTCCTTTGTCTTCTGTTTGGGTGACTAGTTGTGCTAGTAGTTCGTAGTTATTGGGGAAGTTCTGGTAGGCATTGGCGGCTAGATGGGGAGTGGTGGTGTAAATAATTTTGCCTTTGCCTATTGGGTCTTGCCAGATAATTGTGCCGAAGCGATCGCCTACAATTTTTCCTTTGATCTCTTTATGCCTTCGTCCTGTGTCAATCTTGACTTTTCCCTTGGGACTATCCTGTAGGGTACTGAATGGTGCTTCTGTTACTGGTTGGTGAATGCCTAAAATCACTAGGGTATTGCCCTTTTTTACCCAGTCCTCCTCATTGCCATAGAGTTTTTTTTCTGTCAAGGTTTTGTGGATGCGCAATAAAGTTATCGGAGTTTTGATTTCCTGACTCTTAGCTAGTTCCAGAAAGGGTTTTTGCCAGCGCTGGATCGGGGTTCCTCGTTCTGTCATGAAGGCGTACCAAGCGCCATAACCATCTGGGGCTCTGCTGTAGGTCGAACCGCTGTTTAGCTTATTATTAGCAGGAGCAGCGATCAGGGTAATTAGCACGATCGCACCGATAGCGATCGCTCCGAATAACCATAACTGCCGCTGGGAAAGTTTCATATTTGGGCTTGGGCTACAATAAGACGTAAAACAGAATAAATTAACTTATTATATGGAGCGAAATAACGATGAGTCTTGATCGGGTAAAGAACTCGTCGATGGCCAATTGGGATCTGTCTGGTTGGCAATTTTGGATCGATCGCGGGGGGACGTTTACCGATATTGTGGCACAACGCCCAGATGGCGAGATCGTTGTTCATAAACTATTGTCGGAAAATCCAGAACGCTATCAGGATGCTGCTATTCAGGGTATTCGGGAGATTTTAGGAATTCCAGCCGAGGCACCCATCCCAACAGCACAAATTGCGGCAGTCAAAATGGGTACGACGGTGGCGACGAATGCACTGTTAGAACGTAAGGGCGATCGCACTGTTCTGCTGATAACTAAAGGGTTCCGCGATGCCCTCAGAATTGGCTCTTCACACCGTCCGAATATTTTTGCTCGTCACATTGTACTTCCAGAAATGCTGTATGAGCGGGTAATTGAGGTCGAAGAACGCTACACTGCTCAGGGAGAAGAATTAATTCCACTTCAGATTAACGAAGCCCTGATACAAGTGCTGCAATCAGCCTACGATGATGGCATTCGGGCTTGTGCGATCGCGTTTCTGCACGGTTACCGTTACCCTAGCCACGAACAAGCAATTGCGGCAAAAGCCCGTGATATCGGTTTCACCCAAATCTCAGTTTCCCACCAAGTCAGCCCACTCATGAAGCTGATTAGTCGAGGCGATACCACAGTTGTGGATGCGTACCTATCTCCTATTCTCCGGCGGTATGTGGCACAGGTGGCAGCAGAACTAGGAAAAAATAACAGCAAAACACAACAGACAAAGCCACCCCATTCATCCCTCATCTCTCATCCCTCATCCTTCCGTTTAATGTTCATGCAGTCCAACGGTGGCTTAATTGAAGCTGAGCGATTTCAAGGCAAAGATAGCATTCTATCGGGACCGGCGGGCGGTATTGTTGGGGCCGTCAAGACGAGTGCGATGGCAGGTTTTGAGCAAATCATCGGATTTGATATGGGTGGGACATCAACTGATGTTTCACACTTTAACGGAGAATACGAGCGCACTTTTGAAAGTGAAGTTGCTGGAGTGCGGCTAAGGGCACCGATGATGTCAATTCATACAGTAGCAGCAGGAGGTGGCTCGATTCTAACCTTTGACGGCTACCGCTACCGGGTGGGTCCGGAGTCAGCGGGTGCCGATCCCGGCCCAGCTTGCTACCGTCGGGGCGGTCCGTTAACAGTTACTGACTGTAATGTGATGGTAGGCAAGCTGCAAGCTGCATTCTTTCCTGCTGTGTTTGGCAGGGAGGGGAACTTGTCCCTAGATACTGAGATCGTGCAGCTCTCATTTGCGCAATTGGCAGCAGAAATTGGCGAAAAGACTGGCAGTCAGCGCACGCCGGAACAAGTAGCTGAGGGATTTTTAGCGATCGCGATCGACAAAATGGCCAATGCGATTAAGAAAATTTCCATCTCTAGAGGTTATGATGTCACGGAATATACGCTGTGCTGCTTTGGCGGTGCCGGCGGACAACATGCCTGTCTGATTGCTGATCTCTTGGGCATGAGGAGCATTTTGATTCATCCCTACGCCGGAGTCCTCTCTGCTTATGGGATTGGCTTAGCGGATGTGCGATCGCTTAAAGAAAAGGCGGTAGAAGCTCAATTAACCCACGATCTAGTGCCCATGTTACAGCAAATGCTGAGCGCACTCTCGGCAGAAGGGTATGCTGAAATGAGGCAGCAGGGTATTGAGGCATCCCAAATTGACGTTCTTTTTAAAGTACATCTACGCTATGCAGGCACAGATTCGGCCTTAGTCGTAGATTTTGGTAATCTGGAAACCTTACCCGATGAGTTTAGCAATCGCTGTGTCATTCTAAGAGAACGCTTTGAGCAAGCCTACCATCAGCGGTATGGCTTCACGATGCCCGATAAAGCCCTGATCGTGGAAGCGGTTGCGGTGGAAGTGGTGGGACGGACTGGCGATCTTAAAGAACCAACCCTGGTATCGAACAGAACAGCACCACTCCAGCCGATCGCCACTATTAAGATCTACACCAAAGGCAATTGGCACGATACGCCCGTTTATCAACGCCATGATTTGAGATCTGGCGATCGCATCACCGGGGCTGCCTTAATTATTGAACCTACAGGCACAAATGTAATCGAGCCGGGATGGCGTGCAGAATTAACTTCACAAAATGATCTGATTTTGAGTAAGGATGACAGCCCTAAAGCAAAGGACGAAGTAGCAAATGCATCTATTCTTCCTCCGCCCTCCTCTCAAGAAGTTTCTGACTTGACAAAGTACACCCATTCATCCCTCATCCGGAGTCCCTCATCCTTGTCCCCCGATCCTGTTCTTTTGGAGATCTTCAACAATTTAGTACGGGCGATCGCCGAGGAAATGGGAATTACGCTGCAAAACACCAGTTACTCGGTCAATATCAAAGAAAGACTGGATTTCTCCTGCGCCATTTTTGATCGCTACGGACAACTGGTTGCCAATGCCCCCCATATTCCCGTTCATCTGGGTTCGATGAGTGAAAGTGTGGGTAGTTTAATTCAAGCTAAAGGCAAGACTCTGAAACCCGGAGATGCTTATGTATCTAACAATCCCTATAACGGGGGGACGCATTTGCCAGATGTGACTGTTATTACTCCGATTTTTGTCCCTGACTCTGCCGTGCCGCTGTTTTATGTGGCTTCACGGGGACATCATGCCGACATTGGCGGTATTACACCCGGTTCCATGCCACCTTATAGCACTACGATTGACCAAGAAGGCATCTTGCTAGATAACGTGCTCCTTGTTGAGCGAGGACGTTTTCAAGAAACCAAGTTACTGGAATTATTGAGCGCAGGTGATTATCCAGTTCGCAATCCTGCTCAAAATTTAGCCGATCTCCAAGCACAAATTGCTGCTAATGAGCGAGGGTGCTCCGAACTCCACCGCATGGTTGAGCATTACGGACTCTTCACCGTGCAAGCCTACATGCAGCACGTTCAAGATAATGCCGCAGAATCAGTACGACGGGCGATCGATGTACTCAAAGATGGCAGCTTTACCTATCCCATGGATGATGGCAGCCAGATTTGCGTCAAGATTACCATCGATCGGGATAACCGTTCTGCTCGTATTGACTTCACGGGCACTTCACCCCAGCAATCGACAAATTTTAATGCACCATTGGCCATTGGCAAAGCAGTTGTGCTTTATGTGTTTCGGACACTAGTGGAGGATGATATTCCCCTGAATGCAGGTTGCCTCAAGCCAATAGAGATTTTTATCCCAGAAGGCTGTCTGCTCAATCCGCGCTATCCTGCTGCTGTGGTGGCAGGCAATGTGGAAACCTCGCAAGCGATCGCCAATGCCTTATATGGTGCCCTGGGCGTAATGGCAGCATCTCAAGGCACGATGAATAATTTCACCTTTGGCAACGAACAACACCAGTATTATGAAACGATCTGTGGCGGTTCTGGAGCTGGGGTAGATTTTGACGGCACTGATGCGGTTCAGACGCATATGACGAACTCGCGCCTCACCGATCCGGAGGTACTGGAGTGGCGGTTTCCAGTTTTAGTCGAAGAGTTTGCGATCCGTCCCAATAGTGGCGGCAAGGGCAAACATCGGGGCGGCAATGGGGTAATTCGCCGGATTAAATTCCGAGAAGTGATGACAGCAGCAATTTTATCGGGTCATCGCGTGATTCCACCCTTTGGGTTAGCAGGTGGTGCAGCAGGAGCGATCGGACGCAATTATCTTGTCCGTCGTGATGGAACCATCAAACCCCTCACTAGTAAAGCAGAAGTTCAAATGCATCCGGGTGATATCTTCGTCATAGAAACTCCTGGAGGTGGAGGAGCTGGCTCGATATAGTTATAAAGCCTTGAAAAAAAACTAACCACCCATCCCCTATATCCGTTGCCAAGCATGAGCAATTATAAATACTACGAATACCAAGTCGGGGGCAGCCTACCGTTTGATGCTCCCACTTATGTAGTGCGGCAAGCGGACGGTGAACTCTACGAAGGCTTGAGTGGGGGTGAGTTTTGTTACGTCCTTAACTCTCGTCAGATGGGCAAGTCGAGCTTGCGGGTACGCACCATGCAACGCCTGCAAGCTGAGGGGTTTGCCTGTGCGACTATTGATATTACGGCAATTGGCACTTCCCATATCACCCCAGAGCAATGGTATGCCGGGGTAATTGATAGTATTGTCAGTAGCTTGGATCTGTATGACAGGTTTGATTTAGAGGACTGGTGGATTGCTCATAGTTTGCTCTCGCATGTCCAGAAATTCAACAAATTTATTGAAGGGGTTCTGCTAGCGTCAATTTCTCAAAATATCGTGATTTTTATCGATGAAATCGATAGCGTTCTCAGCCTCAGTTTTCAAGTTGATGATTTTTTCGCCGCCATGCGGGCTTGCTATAACAATCGAGCTGACAAACCTGTCTACCGCCGCTTAACCTTTGCCCTCTTTGGCGTGGCTACCCCCTCAGATTTAATCCAAGACAGACACCGCAGCACGCCCTTTAATATTGGCAGAGCAATTGAACTTAGTGGTTTCCAGGGGCATGAGGTACAACCTTTGAGTCAAGGCTTAGAGGAGAAAACGAGTAGGCCAGCAGCAGTAATTGCAGAGGTATTGAATTGGACTGGCGGTCAGCCGTTTTTGACTCAAAAACTGTGTAAACTAATTGTGAGTTCAGAAAGTTGTATTTTAGCGGGTCAGGAAGCCGATTTTGTTGGGGAGTTGGTGCGATCGCAAATCCTGGAAAATTGGGAAACCCAAGATGAGCCGGAGCATCTCAGGACGATACGCGATCGCCTTCTATACAGCAGTCAGCGCCAAGGCCAACTGCTTCAACTGTATCGACAAATTTTGCAAACCGGAGATGTTAAGGCAACTAACGAACCAGAACAGCTAGAATTGCTGCTAACTGGTTTGGTGGTCAAGCAACAAGGTAAGTTAAAGGTTTATAACCGTATTTATGCCTCGGTTTTTCATCAAAGTTGGGTTGAAAATGCTTTGAACCAGCAACTGGTCTGCCACATTTTCCAGATTACCCCACGGCATACTCAGTAAATTGGCGCTTCAAGAAGCGCCTCCTGCTCAGCTATAATACCACATACTTTACATTCGTTACATCCGTTACCAAATCCGCTGCCAAATTATACATGTTTAACCAACCCAACTTGAAAAACTGTGATGAACTACCAGCCGAATTAGCCACTTTTTGGGAAATTTTGCAGGTTGACTACCAGGAAGCCATGCGCCGATTACACTCTACAAAATTATCCGTAAAAAGCTTAGGCGCACTGCCCACTCAAGATTTTATTTCAAGCCTAGAGTCACTCCATATTCAAGTGGTTGATGAGGGAGATATAGAGGTAGTATTAACCGATGACTATCTGCAAGACGGTCTGGCTGAATTAAACCAAAAAGCCTTACAAAACCAACGTCCCTGGATGCTAGTTAAACCCGTAGGCACAACGATTTGGATTGGGCCTATCTTTTATCCCTATCAAACAGGCTGTTGGGAATGTTTAGCTCAAAGGTTGCGCACCAACCGTCCTGTTGAAACATTTATCCAGAAACAACGCGGTAGCTCAATCCCCTTGATTACCTCAGTAGCAGCTCTCCCTTCGACATGGCAAACGGGATTGAAGCTAGCAGCTACCGAAATTGCTAAATGGATTGTCCGGGAAGGGGAAAAAACCCTGGCAGGGACTCTAATTACCTTTGACACGATATCTATTAAGACAGAAAACCACATTTTGGTGCGGCGTCCCCAATGCTCTTGCTGTGGCCATGGCTCTAACTACAATAGTAAACCCTTACCGCTGGTTCTAGAAAGCCGTAAAAAAACGTTTACTCTGGATGGCGGGCATCGTTGTTTTACTCCTGAAGAAACCCTAAAAAAACACGAACACCATATTAGCAGGATTACAGGAGTCGTTCACAGCTTGAATCAAAAAGAACATACTCAAAATGGCGCGATTCATAGTTATTATTCCGGGCACAACTTTGCGATGATGTTCGATGGCTTATACTTTTTACGCCAAACAGTTCGCGGCAAAAGTGGTGGAAAAGGTAAAACTGATATTCAAGCCAAGGTTAGCGCTCTTTGTGAAGCGATTGAACGGTATTCAGGCATCTTTCAAGGCGATGAGATTCGGCATAAAGCTAGCTATAGTAATCTCAAAAATCTGGCCATCCATCCCAATGCTTGTATGGATTTCAGCGAAACACAATACCGAAATCGCCGCGAATGGAACGCCAACTCCGAACTCAATCAAAAGGTGCCAGAACCCTTTGATGAAGATAGAGAGATGGATTGGACGCCAATTTGGTCTCTTACCCATCAAGATTTTAAGTATGTGCCAACGGCTTATTGCTATTACGGTTACCCAAGAGAGCAAAATCCTGACTGTTGGGCAAACTCCAATGGAGCCGCAGCTGGTAATACAAAAGAAGAAGCAATTTTCCAAGGCTTCATGGAATTGGTTGAGCGAGATAGTGTGGCCTTGTGGTGGTACAATCGCGTGCAGCGTCCCCTCGTAGATTTAGATAGTTTTGATGATCCGTATTTGCGAGTTGTAAAAGAGTATTACAAAACCATTAATCGGGAAATTTGGGTTTTGGATATCACTGGCGATCTCAATATTCCTACCTTTGTCGCTCTCTCCAGGCGAACCGATAGAAAACCTGAAGATATCGTCTTCGGCTTTGGCTCGCATTTCGATCCTAAAATTGCCATACTGAGAGCCATCACTGAGGCGAACCAAGTACTCCCTGCTGTTTTAAAGGTTGACTCTGATGGGAGTACCCAATACCGACTTAATGACCGAGTTGCTCTAGATTGGTGGCAAACGGCAACTCTAGAGAATCAGCCGTATCTAGTTCCCGATACCCGCGTTAAGCCAAAAGTTTACTCAGATTATCCTTATTTAGGGAGCGAGGACGTGCGGGAAGATGTCCTGACTTGTGTCAAGCTGGCTGAACAACACGGTATGGAAGTGTTGGTTTTGGATCAGACACGTCCTGATATTGGATTAAACGTTGTCAAAGTCATCGTCCCAGGAATGCGCCACTTTTGGAAGCGCTTGGCTCCTGGACGGCTGTATGATGTTCCTGTAGAATTAGGATGGCTCTCAGAGCCGTTGCAGGAACATCAGTTAAATCCCATTCCCATGTTTCTTTAAGGCGTTGGGGAAGTGGGATATTAATTATTTGATGGAATTCCCGCTAAAAAAGCATTTTCTGTAGAGGCGAGTCGCTGTTTCAATAGACCTCTTGCATAAATCGTGGAATGCCCCCTAAATCCCCCAATCCTGGGGGACTTTGAGATTTCGGTTCCCCTAAGCCCCCTAAATCACCCAATCC
>DNXU01000494.1:9848-16926 GCA_003505715.1 Cyanobacteria bacterium UBA8803
GACTTTGAGATTCCGGTTCCCCCCAAAGTTGGGGGGTTAGGGGGGCAACAATCGAGTGCTGTTTTTTAATAAAATTTGATTCCCATGCAACCTTCATTAGTACTTGCTTTTAAACCGCCTATCTCAGTAATTGAAGAATCGGGCGATCGCGTTGTGATTCAGGTGCCTCGTGTTAAAGGTAATATTCCTCAGTACACGTTCCCGATTGAGCCAGTATCACCGGGATTGTTAACTGCTCTTAGAGTTCTAGCTGCTGAGGGTGCTACCGAGGAAGAACTTAGCGATCGCGTCCTACAGATGGATGGCTTTCCTCAACTGCCGGCGTTTTATTACTACCTCCAACAATTTATCAATCTAGGTATGCTCTGCCATACCCTACTGAGCGAGGGATTACCCTTAGCAACTAGGGTGCCGATTTACCCCTCTCAAAAATTCGACTGGAAAGAGGTTGCGATCGACCAAAAATATCGTCTGTCGCGTTTTGCTTATTGCCATCAATATGAAGGAAACTTTGTCCTAGAATCTCCCTTATCTCATGCCAAGATTATCTTAGCCGATTGGCAAGGGGCAGCACTGATTGCTGCACTCGCTCAACCTCAAACTTGCCAGGAACTCTGCCATAAAATACCTGGGATTGCGCCAGAGACAATACAGCAGTTTTTGAGCTTGCTGTTAAGTACTGAAATGCTAAGTGAAGTCCAAGGCGACGGGAAGATTGGGGAAGAAACCAACAAAGCAATGGTATCCTGGGAATTTCATGATTTGCTGTTTCATGCTAGGAGTAGAAAGGGCAGACATAACAACCCTTCCGGTAAAACTTTTCGCTTTTTAGATCAGCTTGAACAGCCTCCGATGGTGAAACCAGAGGTTTCAGAGGACATCATTAAGTTATACAAGCCAGATTTACAAAAACTCCAAGAGGAGGATTACTCTTTCACCTGGGTGCTAGAAGAGAGGCAGTCCATTAGGACTTATAGCGATAAGCCAATAACCGATAAACAACTGGGAGAATTCCTTTACCGTTCAGCAAGAAATAAAAGAATAGTAGATAAGGATTACGGCCAATGTACCCACCGACCTTACGCTAATAGTGGAGGCCGTTACGAGCTGGAAATTTATGTTATTGTCAATACTTGCGAGCATCTTGCTGCCGGGATTTACCACTATTGTCCTCAAGAGCATCACCTTGGCCGACTGACTGAGAGAAACAGTCTGGTAGACGCGCTGTTAGAGGAAGCATATTTTGCCACTAACCAATTCTCTATGCCTCAGGTTTTGCTCGTTTTTGCCGCACGTTTCCAAAGACTTGCCTGGGTTTATGAGTCTGCCGCTTATTCTCTCATCCTCAAGGATGTGGGGTCTTTACAGCAGACCATGTATCTGGTATCAACTGCGATGAACCTGGCACCCTGCGCAGTTGGCTGTGGCAATTCTGATTTATTTGCCGCAGCAGTTGGAACAGATTACTATGCTGAAACCTCAGTAGGAGAATTTATCTTGGGCAGCCGACTAGGGAACTAGAATGCTGATTAAAGTAATTCAAGTTATATCATGTTTGGTTGTAGCATTGATGGTTTTTAGTAGGCACGCTTAACCACTTTCATTGGTTACTACGAAGGGTGTTTATACAAGTCCGGTGCTACTGGACATGATATAAAGTGTGGTAGAAATAACCAACCTTTAAAAAAAGGTTAAGAAAATTACTGTAAAAGCTTTCTTCCCTTTTGCATAGCTGCTTTTTGACTTCTGCTTTCTTACACTAGGCCCCCTTGTGTACTTCGATTAACTCTTGTATAGTCTTCAAAAATAAGTTGATCTGAAAGGCAGAAACTAGCTGGAATTACAGATAAACAGAGCGAGTCTTAGGATAGCTGAGTTCGCTATAGAGTATCTGTATTTCTAGCTTTAATTTTGCCATTCCAACTTAATTGAACCGTGAATCAAAGCGAACCAAAAATGTCATTCTTAACACCAGATTCCGCAAAAGCTCAAAAAATATTGTCCAAAATCGTTGCTAAGGCATGGTTAGACGAGGAGTTTCAGGCAAAATTCCTTTCTAATACAAATGCTATTCTGGAAGAAAACGGGTTGATTTTGCCGAAGGGGGTAGAGTTCAAAGTGAATCAGAATACCTTAGTGGGAATCTTGAAAAGCACAGCTAATAGTCAGGACAATAACCTAGTCTGCCAAATCCCTCTGCCTCCCAAACCAACTGAACTTACAGACCAACCCATACAGTCTTGGGCTAGCGCAAATAACTCTGACTACCCTGTTACTGACTGCGAGGAGGGTGATTGCAGAACCTCCCTGTAATTGCCTCCCTGTAGTATGTAGGTGAAAATTAATTGTTAACTTTTTGCCTACAACACCGCCAAATTTAACATTTTTTGTATAGTAGGTGGGCTATCCCCAGCCTACTAAATCCAATTTTTATAAATCCTGAAAGTCTATGGGCTTTGGCATTGGGTTATATTCTCCCACTTTACCATTAAAACTTAACCGTCAAACCCTAGGATTGCTTAAAAGAATAATCCTCACCATAATTCTGATCATCTGGCTAATCCTGAGCTTACCAGCCTATGGATATGCTCAAGAATCTAACCTTCACTTTGAAGAGATTACGGTTGATGATGGACTTTCTCAGAGTTGTGTTTTAGCTATCCTCCAAGACAGTCAAGGATTTATGTGGTTCGGAACGCAAGATGGGCTAAATAAATATGATGGCTATCACTTTACCGTCTATAAATACGATGAACTAGAGCCTAACTCCTTGTCCGATAACTTTGTTATATCGCTCTATGAAGACAAGTCACGCACAGTCTGGATTGGCACTGAAAATGGTGGACTTAACAAATTTGACCGCACAACGGAGCAGTTTACTCACTATACCCATAATCCCGAAAACCCCAATAGTTTAAGCAGTAATAGTGTCTTGTCAATCTATGAAGACAAGTTGGGTACGCTTTGGGTTGGTACTAATGGTGGGGGACTCAATCAGTTTAAGCGAGAAACCGAGCAATTTACCCATTATACCCACAATCCTCATGACCCCCATAGTCTGGGTAGCAATACTGTTTTGTCAATCTATGAGGACAAGTTTGGTAACCTCTGGGTTGGCACCGCTGATGGCGGACTCAATCAGTTTGATCGGGCAATCCAACAATTTACTCGTTACCGTCATAAACCTGACGATCCGCACAGCTTAAGTAATGATACTGTCTTATCAATTTATGAAGACCAGTCGGGAAGGCTTTGGATTGGTACGAATGGTGGGGGACTCAACAAATTTGATCGTGCAGCAGAGCAGTTTACCCATTATACGCACGACCCAGCTAATCTTAATAGTTTGAGCGATAATACTGTTAGTGCCATAGTGGAAGATAAATTCGGTAATCTTTGGCTAGCAACCAGCAGCTGGTATGGGAATTCCTATGGCAAAGGGCTTGATAAATTCGATCCAGAAACTGGCAAATTTACCTATTACATCCACGCTCCAGATAACCCCAATAGTTTGAGCGATAATTTAGTTGCTTCTCTGTTTATAGATAATTCAGAAATTTTATGGATAGGGACTGGGTTTAGCGGTATCAATAAGTTGGATCTAAAAAACCGCCATTTTACCTCTTACAGACACAACATTGCCGATCCCCATAGCTTAATTGATAATCACATATCATCTATTTATGAAGGCAGAGACGGTAAGCTCTGGATTGGTACTTTCAACAAAGGATTCGATCAATTCAATCTGGAAACAGGTGAGTTTACCCACTACAGACACGAAGTTAATAATCCCTATAGCTTGAGCAGTGACAACATCTGGTCAATTTATGAAGACAAAGACGGTGTACTTTGGATTGGCACATTTGGTGGCGGACTTAACAAATTTGACCGCCAAACGGGAAAATTTATCCATTACCAGCATGACCCCAATCGCCCTAATAGCTTAAGTGATGATACCGTTTGGTCAATCTATCAGGATAATGAAGGCACACTATGGATTGGTACTTTCCATGGCGGACTGAATCAATTCGATCCCAAAACCGAGCAATTTACCCACTACACTCACGATCCAGATTATCCCAAAACTTTAAGTGATAACAATGTATTTTTAATTTACCAAGACCAGTCCACCACGTTCTGGATTGCTCCTGAAAGCGGCCCTCTGAACAAGTTTGACAGCAAATCTGGCCAATTTACTCAGTATCACCACGACCCTAATAATCCCAATAGCCTGAGTTACGAGCGGGTTCTGTCAATTTATGAATACCCAGCAGGCACCCTCTGGCTTGGCACTTATGGAGGTGGACTGGATAAGTTTGATATCGCTACGGAAACTTTTACTCATTACACAGACAAAGAGGGTCTGCCTGACAATTCTGTAGTTGGTATTCTGAGTGATGATGAGGGAAATCTGTGGTTAAGTACTGGTAAAGGCTTATCGAAATTTAATCCTCAAACTCAAACCTTTAGAAATTATGATGTCAGTGATGGTCTTCAGGGCAACGAATTCAATGGCGTCAAAGCTTATTTTAAAAGTAAATCCGGAGAAATGTTTTTTGGCGGGCTGAATGGCTTTAGTACTTTTTATCCCCAAAATGTGATAGATAATCCCCACCTGCCCCCGATCGCTATAACTGATTTTAAAATTTTCGATAAAACTATTAAACTAAAACCTGCCATTTCTATAATTCCACAAATAAAATTATCCTATAAAGAAAACTTCTTTGGCTTTGAATTTGCCGCCCTCGACTATACCAATCCGGAGAAAAACCAGTACGCCTATAAGTTAGATGGCTTTGACAAAGATTGGATTTACTCCGGTTCTAGACGCTATGCCACTTACACTAACTTAGACGCTGGCACTTATACCTTTAGGGTCAAAGGTTCAAATAATGACGGTGTTTGGAACGAAGCAGGCACGGCGCTCAAGATAATTATTACTCCGCCTCCTTGGAAGACTTGGTGGGCTTATACGCTTTATGTCTTAGTCTTATTAGCTGCCATCTACGGCTATGTACAGTTGAAAACTCAAGCCCAAGCGAAAGAAAATGCTATGCTGCGGGAAAATGAGATTAAGCTCAACCAACTTCTCGAAACTCTGAACCTATCGCTACGGGAAAAAGAAGTGTTGCTCAAGGAGATTCACCATCGCGTCAAAAACAACTTGCAAATCATGTCCAGTTTGCTTGACCTTCAAACTCAAAGCTTGAAGGATAAAGAAATCCTGGCCGTGTTTCAGCAAAGCGCCAATCGCATTAAATCCATAGCGATGGTTCACGAGCAACTGTATGGCTCCACAGCTGTGGAGCAGATTAACTTTGCTGAGTATGTTGAACAATTGGTTAGCTATATATTTCAGTCCTACGGAGTTAGTCAAAATTTAATCGAGTTAAAAATTAATATTCCTGCAATTTGTCTTAGCCTCGATCTATCTGTTTATTGTGGCCTAATTGTTAATGAAATTATATCCAATGCTTTTAAATATGCTTTTCCTGGCTCAAGAAGCGGATTAATCGACGTTTATTTTGAATGCGGTTCCGATCGGATATTTACCTTAAGGATAAAAGATAATGGCATTGGTTTGCCCCAAGATATAGATATTGAAAACCCATCTACGTTGGGTTTAAGCTTAGTCAATATTCTCACCGAACAGATTGAGGGAGAACTTGAAGTAAATACAAGCCAAGGAACCGAGTTTATCATCAAGTTTCCTGCGCCAAAACCTAAGAATTAAGAATGGGGAATGGGGAATGGGTTTACCCTGAGCGTAGCCGAAGGGGAAGAATTGTTAATCAGAATTAAGAAGTTGGGTGGCAAATTCTAGGGCATCTTCGTAACTAGAAATTTTCCCCTCAATCCTGGCTAGCTGAATCTGGGTGAGTAAGGTGCCAATCTGGGAGCTAGGCCGCAACTTGAGGACTTGGATTAAATCATTCCCCGTCACTAGCGGTGTGGGATGGGCAACTTGGTCGTCAGATTTTAAATAGCGCTCAATCAGAGGGGCGATCGCATCCACAGTTATTCCCTCTGCTATTGCTAGAACTGCTACAGCTGGAAAGACTGAACCGACATTCTGAAAGAAAAAATATTGCTCTGGTAAGGACATCTGAGAAGTTGCCCCAGACAGCAACTGCGGCAAATAGTGAATGGCGGTAAGCACAACCCGCATTTGCACCCGACTGTACTTTAAACGCCACAGTTGTTCCTCTGCTGCCTCTGGTACTGAGGGCAAAAACTTCACCAATCTCGCCAGACTTAGCAGTGATGATGACTTACCACCAACTGGGGTTTCTAGTTCCTCCCTCAAGTCAGGCCAAGTTGCTGCCAGTATCGCCGCCGAGTGATTAACCTCTGCCAATTGTCCCACCCTTTGAGCTGTTGCTTGAGGAAACCACTCTGGTAACAACCCATCCTCCCACGCTGCCATCAGCCAAGGTGTACCTTGAGGGGAATTGAGCAAATAACCTAACTCAACCTGTACCCGTTCGGCTGCCATTTGTCCAAGTAAGGGTGCGAGTTGGCGAATAGCAGACTGGGTTGTTGGTTCGATGATAAAGCCCAGTTGGGCAGCTTGGCGGTAAGCTCGCAGTAATCTTAAGGGATCGTCTTGGAGATTAAGGGGTGATACCATACGGATAACCCCTGTACGGCAATCTGCCACACCTTGCAGAGGATCGATTAACTGGCTGGTGTGAGGATTATAGGCGATCGCATTAATCGTAAAATCCCGCCGCTGCAAGTCAATCTCTAGGGAGTCACCTTCCTGCTGAGCAAAATCAACCGTTGCTGCCTCAAATACCACTCTGGCAATCTGCCGTACTTCATCGAGCACCACAAACCCAGCTTGATAGTGGTTAGCTACCTTTCGCGCTATCTTCACAGCATCCACGGGCAAAACAAAGTCCAAATCTAAGTACTCCGCCCTTCGCCCCAGTAAAGCATCCCGCACCGCACCACCAACTAAACAAGCTTGAGGTGGCAACCAATCCAGGCTAAAAGGCCAAGTTTGGGAACAAAGAACAGAGGAACTATCAGCCATAACCCCTTAAGCCTCACCTTACCAACAACCACCAACCAC
>DNXU01000494.1:17031-17353 GCA_003505715.1 Cyanobacteria bacterium UBA8803
CAACCAACAACCAACAACCATAAATACCTTGTCTGAGCTAGGCTAACAGAAAGGAATTGGAATTTGGGCAATGTGTATTTGCGTTAACTGTCATTACGTAGACCGCTGCACTACATACTATGCTGTAGAAACGCAGCATCAGGTGCCTCATCTAACTGAGAACCCAGACTTTGAGGCAATTGAACCCACCATCAATGTCAATATCCGTCCTCGCGAAGATTATGTAGAGATGGAATGGGATGTTGTCGGTTGCCAAAGCTTTAAGCAAGAAACTGGTAAGTGGGCGAAGCTGCGTCCGGGTGAACTAGTGCCTACTTGAGGG
>DNXU01000494.1:17386-23205 GCA_003505715.1 Cyanobacteria bacterium UBA8803
TTGAGGGATGAGGGTTTGAGGGTTTGAGGGTTTGAGGGTTTGAGGGATGAGGGTTTGAGGGTTTGAGGGTGGGAGGGATGAGGGGGAGAGAGGTTTTCATTATGATATAAGTGTGAATCTCTGTAACAACCCAACTTAAATGTCCCTTGAATTCTTATCGCTGGAGACTATCCACGAAATTGCCCGCCAATACGGTTACTGGGCAGTTTTTTTAGGCATTTTGTTAGAAAATCTCGGTCTTCCCATCCCAGGCGAAACTGTAACCCTAGTCGGAGGGTTCTTGGCTGGCAGCGGTCAGCTAAATTATTGGTTAGTTCTAGCTAGTGCTAGTGGTGGTGCTGTCTTAGGTGGCACCTGTGGTTACTGGATTGGTCGATATGGCGGTTGGCCTTTACTGGTTAAGGTCGGTAAGTTTTTTGGTATCCATGAAGCCAAGCTAGAACAAGTGCGAACCGAATTTAGTGAAAATGCCAGTAAGGCAGTTTTCGCTGGTCGTTTTATCGCCCTGCTGCGGATTGTGGCTAGTCCCTTAGCTGGAATTGCTAACATGCCCTTTTGGAAATTTATGCTCTATAACTTTGCTGGAGCAGCGGCATGGGGTGCCGTAATGGTATCGTTGGCCTTTTTTGCTGGACAGGTTATACCCCTCGAAAAATTGCTAGGTTGGGTGGCTAAATTTGGGGTAGTTGCTTTGATTTTAGTGGTAGCTTGGTTCGCCGTTCCTATCTGGTTAGAGTCTCGCCAATTGCAAGATCCAAAACAGTAATAGTTTGTAGTAGGCACTTTAGTGCCTGAAAAGGCTGGTATCTCCTCGCACTAAAGTCCTTACTACAAAGGGAACTCCCTAAATTACTGCCCTATTTTCTGAGACCAAATGCGAGTGGGCAGTCCCCAAACGTAGATGAAGCCTTCAGCAGCTTTGTGATCGAACTGGTCTTCAGAGGTGTAGGTGGCTAGTTCTGGGGTGTAGAGGGAATTGTTGGACTGACGCCCGACAATGGTAGCATTGCCCTTAAAGAGTTTTACCCGTACTGTCCCCGATACCCGCTCTTGAGTTTTTTGGATGAAGGCATCTAAGGCACCTTTCAGGGGACTGTACCACAGTCCTTTGTAAATAAGTTGACCGTAGGTGTCTTCAATGCCACGCTTATACTGGCTAACATCTGCCGTTAGAGTCAGGCTCTCCAAGTCGCGATGGGCGTGGATTAAGGTTAATAGGGCGGGGACTTCATAGATTTCTCTAGATTTGATACCTACCAGGCGGTTCTCGACCATATCAATCCGTCCAATGCCGTGATTTCCCGCTAACTGATTGAGTTGACCGATCAAGGCAACGGGATCGAGTGCTTGGCCGTTAAGGGTAGTGGGAATGCCGCACTCAAACCCAATTTCTACATACTCTGGCTCATTCGGAGTATCTGCGATCGCCTTGGTCATCAAATAAATTTCTTCTGGCGGTTCTGCGGCAGGATCTTCTAGCACCCCAGCCTCAATACTGCGTCCGAGCAGGTTGCGGTCAATACTATAGGGAGAGGATTTTTTGACAGGCGCGGGAATACCGAAGCGCTCACCGTAGGCGATCGCATCCTCGCGACTGAAACCCCATTCGCGAGCGGGTGCTAGCACTTTCAATTTAGGATCGAGTGCCATAATCGACACGTCGAACCGCACCTGATCGTTCCCCTTACCAGTACAACCGTGAGCTACAGCATCGGCACCATATTTGTGAGCAGCCTCAACCAGCAACTTGGCAATTAGGGGTCGAGCCAGCGCTGTTGATAGAGGATAGCGATTTTCATACAGTGTATTGGCTTGAATCGCCGGAAAGGCATAATCTTTGACAAAGCTCTCGGTCGCATCCACAACCAGGGATTCTGCGGCACCTGATTTCAAGGCTTTTTGTTGAATTGGACCGAGTTCATCTCCCTGACCCAAATCTGCGGCCAGAGCAATCACGTCCTTAACGCCCCACTCTTCTTTAAGATAAGGGATGCATACGGAGGTATCCACTCCCCCTGAATAGGCTAGTACAACTTTTTCAGCGCGACCCATTAATTTCTCACCCTGGAAAACGGTAAAGAGAATATTCTATCCGGTTCTCTTCATTTGTGTGTAGGGAGAAGGGTGAAATGCCGTTAGATGTTAGGACATGGACTTGTCCTAACTGTAATAGTCATCACGATAGAGATGAAAACTTAAGTCTATTAAAAATATTACTAACAACAACAACGCTGCAATCAATATCAGACCAATTAACCGTAATCTAAAAGCTCTCTGCGTCAGATTCCACAATGTTAGCGACCCAAACTCGTTCAACCGAATAACCTGCTTGACGGTAAGCTTCTCGCACGGTGTCCGCGTCTGTGGCTTCGAGTTCACAGATGGTGCGACGGCGATCGCGAGACACAAAAGAACGCAGCCAGCGCACGTTACGGGCTACCAGGCAGGGATTGGGGACTTTAATTTCAAACTGGAGAAATTCCTCAGTTAAAGGAGGATTATGGGTAGCTTCAACCAAAACGCGAACCATAAGATAACTCCTATCGCTCAACTACATAACCTTTGGTGGGGGAACATCTTTTCAGGGCACTGTCGGCAGCCACTAGAGCTTGAGCAGCCCGATGGGACACGTAGTCGCTGGTGCAAACACTCAGTACCTGTTCTTTAACACACTGTTGGATCTGACGCAGTTCTTCAGCTGCTTTTTGGGGTTGACCAGCTGCGATCAGCGCTTGAACCAACATTGCCCCGGCTAAGGTAATATCGTTCGGGTGCTGGACAACACGAGCAGACTCAAGAGCCGCAGCAGCATGGTCAAATGCCTGATTGATACGATTCCAGTTTAAATCGACCTGCGCTGCACTGCTTAGAACGTAACTCAGTTTGCGGGGGGCATCGATGGAGTGTAATTCATGGATGCCAACAGCAAGATTAGGGGCAGCAGATTCTGGGGAACGGATGTAATAAGCTAATGCTTGGAGGGCACGGGCAAAGGGAGCTTCACTACCTTCGCCCATTTTCTCAGCGATTGGGATTAGCTCCTGACAATGAGCGATCGCATCCTCCACTGCTTCCGCTTCTAAATCAACTATGACTAAGGCGGTCAAACTTATGCAAATTTGTGGATAATCTTGAGCAGCAGTTGCCATTTGGTAGGCTTCGGTTAAGGCGCAACGGGCAGCTTCTTGCTCACCGCGAAAGCGAAAAACACAGCCCAGTCCGTAGGGGATGTCAGGCAGGTTAGCACCCACCCGATCCGCTAAGGACTTGGCTTCTAGCAACAATGCTTGAGCCCGATCCATGTCTCGCTCCATAGTGGTCAAGCACGAACCGCTAATTGCTAAGATGCGAGCGCTATGACTAGGATGTACCATTCGTCCCCGGTCGGCAGCGTCCAAGGAGTAGGAATGCAGGTTAGCCAATTGATTATGGTTGTAGTTCAGCACCAGCAAAGCCTCAATGCCATTGGTTTCAGCTTCTTGCAATTCTAATGCTTGGGCGGTGCGAATACCCTCTTTGAGGGCTTGCTCAACTGTAGATACTGCCTCAATGCTGACCCCAATGACAACCTGAGTCTTGAGGAGTTGCATCTGTAGTGGCAAGCCAATACTGGGAGCTAAATGGTGGCAGTGATTCAACCCCTGCTGAGTTAGCTCATTGGCTTCTGCGTAGGCAAAAATTTGCAAGCATTGCTGTGCTGCCTGGAGGGAGGCGGTTGCTGCCAACTCGTGGTTTTTGCCAAGGGAGGCGTGACGTGCAACTTCACCGATTAGATCGGGATTGCTCTGAGCGAGTTGCTCCAGATGCTGGGCAATCTGCCAATGCATCAGCCGCAGCCGGGGAGCAGATACCGTTTGATACACCACCTGCCGTACCAAATCGTGGGCAAAGTCGTAGCGATCACCATCTCTGGCAGCACTAGGACGAATAATCCCAGCTGCTTCCAACTGCTCCAAGGCATTGAGTAACAGGTTTACAGAACAGTTGGACACTTGAGCTAGCAGCATCGGCTCAAACTGACGACCTAGGGCAGCAGCCCAAGGTAGCAAGGTTTGGGCTTTATCCTCCAGAGTTTTTAGCCTATCGGCAATCAATGCTTGCAGGTTGGTGAGGTCTACCTGTCCCTGACGGTGAAAGGCACGTACAGCTTCTAGGGCAAATAGGGGATTGCCGCCGCTGTCGCTGTAGATGCGATCGCCATTAATCGAGCTATCCACAATACGGATCAGATCTTGAATGGCAGCTCGATCTAGGGGTGGGAGAACTAACTCCTGAAGCAGATGCTCTCGACGGAGGGTTTGGGTGAGTGTGGCAGCGGCTGGATTTTGCTGAAGTTCCTGAATGCGAGCGCTGCAAGCAAACCGGATTGAGGTGGAGCGCAAGAGCCGGATGCCATAGTGTAGTAGGGACACCGATGCTTCGTCTAGCCACTGGATGTCGTCAAAAATCGCCACCATCAGGGTTGTAGACTCTGCCAGTTGAGACAGTAGGGTGATCGCAGCATCGAAGAGGCGTCCCCGATCTTCTAACGGTGCTAAGGGACGCCCGATTTCAGGAAGAAGTGAGCCTAACTCTGGAGGTAGCTCCGGCAGCGAGTCCAGCGCTAGCCCTCGTAGGGCATCAATCCAAGCTCCGTAGGGGCGCAGTGTCTCTGCCTCAAATCCCCGCCCCTGTAAAACCAAGCCTTGGCGCTGTTGTACTGTTAAAGCCAACTCTTCTAATAGCCGCGTTTTGCCAATACCTGGTTCTCCTAAGATTAACAGCACCTCTGATTTGTCTTGTTTAGCAGTTGCCGACAGCCAGGACTGGATCGACTGCCACTCGACCTGTCGCCCTACCAGCGCTGGCAAATTGGGCGATCGCTGTGGTTTCGGCACTTGAATTGGGAAAGCTGAGCGTGGATGAGGGGGCGAGATGGGTGTATCGGTGATGAGTAACTGCTGATAGAGCGCCTGGGTTGTAGAACTGGGGTCGATGCCCATTTCCTCTCGCAGGACGGTCATGCACTGGTGGTAGACCTGGAGTGCAGCTGCCCGATCGCCATTAGCACTGTGCGATCGCATTAATGCTTGATAGCCCACCTCATGCAATGGATTTAGCCGTAAAAGTTGGGATGCTAAGGGAATTACAGCAGCATACTCTCGCTGCTGTTCTAGAATTTGGCTCAACCGCTCAATGGCTTGTAGTGCCTGTTGATAAAACTGCTCTCGTAGGGGCAAAATCCAATCGTCGTCGCAGGACGGGAATAAATCACCCTGGTACAACTGAGCGACCTGTTCCAAATGCGATCGCTCGATAGTGAGGTTGTTGGCTTGAAGTGCCTTACCTGCCTGACATAAATTGCCTTCAAACTCCGCCACGTCTACTTGGCTGGGACTGTTCGGTAACCATTGCAATGTCTTAGTTTCAATTTGAAGACACTCATCCACCAGGGGCAGCAACTGGCGCAGGCGATAAAGCTCTCGGCGTAAGCTAGTTTTCGCCTGCTCGTCCGGTAAATCAGGCCATAGGGCAAAGGCAATCTGCTGACGCTGTTGAGGTCTGCCCCGATGCAAGACTAGATAGGCGAGGAGAGCCTGTTGCCGTTCTGCACTGACAGCCGTAATTGGCTCACCGTTAAAAGTAAGGCAAAAACGACCGAAAAGTTCTAAATACAGCATGGCAAAGAGTAGATCCTGGCTAGTTAATCACCGCAGATATCACAAACGCCGACTTTTAATGGTAACGCTAATCAGACAAACCAGAAGAAAAATTTCAGGAAGATGGTAGGGTGTAGGGAAGATTGACCAACACCCCACCCCACCTGAATCGCGAGGGGC
>DNXU01000497.1 GCA_003505715.1 Cyanobacteria bacterium UBA8803
AAAACTACAGGCTCTAGAGGAAGCCGAACAGGAACACCAGCGAGCCGAACGAGCGGAAGCTCGCTTAGAGTTCCTCAGGCAGCGACTGCGGGAATCAGGAATTGACCCTGATACGTTTTTAAACACTTCTGCCTAAAGACCCACATGGCTTTCTCTTGTCAGGTGGGTATCCTAGCTGTCCCAAACTGAGGCAAGCCATAATAGATCTATCGGCTGATAGATGCGTTGCCCCATGAACGAAGAACGTATCCAAGAATATCTGAATTTGATTGAAGGGCTACTGATTTGTCCAAGTGGGGATGAGTTGGTGCTGTTGAACTTGCACTCTTCCCTAATTGACGCTGATTTAGTGCAGGCGATCGCGCCAGTAGTAAAAGAGTTGGAACAGAGGGGCGATCGCAATGTTGCCTAATTTTTTAAACAATTTTACCCGCAAACTGGGATTATCATCATCAACTCCCACTTCTTCCCCAATCCCAATTTCTGACCGCCAATTTCAATTCTTCTCACAGGTATTGCTAGCAACTGCCGAAAGCAATGGCAACCCGCAAGTGGTGTACTCTCTGCTGCAAGCAAACCTAGACTTACTCGATGATAATTTTGCTCCAGTCTTCCGAGAATTGGCAACAATTACTCTGTCAAAAGTAGAGCAAGATAAAGCACACAGTACTGCGAGCCATATTCTCAATTTCAGCAATCTAATTCAGCAGTTTTCACTAGGCAGACGTGCGATAAATTTAGAAATTGCGATTGCTGGATACGAGGCGATTTCTAAAGTTTTTACCCGCGAGTCGTTTCCCACAGATTGGGCATTGACTCAAAATAATTTGGGAGCTGCTTACAACAACAGAATTAGGGGAGAGAGAGCAGATAACATTGAACGGGCGATCGCGGCTTACAACACGGCTTTTTCGGTTTACACCCACGACCTATTTCCTTATGAATGGGCAAGGACTCAAAATAACTTAGGAACTGCTTACAACAACAGAATTAGGGGAGAGAGAGCCGAGAATATTGAACGAGCGATTGACGCTTACAACGCGGCTTTGTTGGTTCGCACCCGCGAATCATTTCCTACTGAGTGGGCAATGATTCAAAGTAATTTAGGACTTGCTTACTATAGCAGAATCAGGGGAGAGAAAGCTGATAATTTTGAGCTGGCAATAGTGGCTTTCAAAGCTGCTTTGTCTATTCGTACCCGCGAGGCGTTTCCTTATGATTGGGCAAATACTCAAAATCATTTGGCAACTGCTTACACTGCTAGAATTAGAGGAGAGAAAGCTGAGAATCTGGAACTCGCGATCGCCGCTTATAAAGTAGCTTTGTCTGTTTACACCCGCGAGGCATTTCCTTATGAATGGGCAGGAACTCATAATAATTTAGGACTTGCTTACAAAAACAGAATTAGGGGAGAGAAGGCTGAGAATATCGAACAAGCGATCGCTGCTTATAACGCGGCTTTGTCAGTTCGCACCCGTGAGGCATTTCCTTATGATTGGGCGGGTAGTCAAAATGGTTTGGGAAATGCATACAAAGACAGAATCAGGGGAGATAAAGCAGAGAATCTTGAACAGGCGATCGCTGCTTATAACGCGGCTTTGTCTGTTTACACCCGCGAGGCATTTCCTTATTATTGGGCATTAACTCAAAGTAACTTGGGAGGTACTTACGCCGACAGAATCAGGGGAGATAGGGCAGAGAATCTCGAACAGGCGATCGCTGCTCATAACGCGGCTTTGTCGGTTCGCACCCGGAAGGCATTTCCTTATGATTGGGCAAGGACTCAAAATAATTTGGCAAATGCGTACAAAGACAGAATTAGAGGAAATAGAGCAAAAAACTTAGAACAGGCGATCGCTGCTTATAAAGCTGCTTTATTGGTTCATACCCGTGAGGCATTTCCTTATGATTGGGCAATGGCTCAAAATAATTTGGCAAATGCGTACAAAAACAGAATTAGGGAAGAGAAGGCTGAGAATATACAACAGGCGATCGCAGCTTACAAGGCAGCTTTGTCTGTTTTCACCTGCGAGGCATTTCTCCAAGAAAAGGCTGGAACTTTATTGAACCTTGGACTCGCCTATCAAACATCTAACCAGTTGCCGCTAGCTTTCGATACCTTTGAGTCAGCCATCAAAACCGTAGAATTACTGCGGGGCGAGATTGTTTCTGGCGATGAGATTAAACAGAAGTTAGCTGAACAATGGAACGAACTTTATCAAAGAATGGTAGCAGTTTGCCTGGAAACGAACCGCTACACTGAAGCAATAGAATACGTTGAACGCAGCAAAACCCGCAACCTAGTCGAACTGATCCTCAGTCGCGATCTCCATAACCTCTTCCCCCCAGAAATTGCCCGTCAACTGCAACAACTCCAAAACGAAATTGCCATCGGTCAAAACCAACTCCAAACTGCCACAGTCGATAACCCAACTGCCCTAGCACAACATTTGAAGCAGCTACGACAACAGCGGAATGAATTACAAGATCGATATCTGCGTATTGGTTCTCGCTTTAAGTTTGACCAATTCCAAGCAAATTTAGATAACCGCACTGCCATCATCGAGTGGTACATCACGCAGGATAAATTTCTCGCTTTTATTCTTACACCAGGAACAGGGGGAATTTCTGTCTGGCAGTCCACATCTGATGACCTCAAAGCCTTATTGGATTGGGATAATATCTATCGGAAAGATTACAACGAGCAAAAAGGAAACTGGCGCATTCAGCTACCCCAGCGACTAGAAGAACTGACAAAAATTTTGCATTTGGATGAGTTAATTGAGCAGTTACCTAAAGCGTGCAACAGGTTAATCTTGATACCCCACCGCTTCTTGCATCTGTTCCCCCTTCATGCTCTATCCTTATGCCACAACGGTAAACAAGTTTGCTTACTCGACCTTTTCCCCGAAGGAGTCAGCTACGCACCTAGCTGTCAGCTATTACTGCAAGCACAAAAACGACAACGCCGCAACTTTACCCACCTATTTGCCATTCAAAATCCCACAAACGACCTCACCTATACCGATTTGGAAGTGCAAGCTGTAGCCGACTACTTCCACTCTGTTGATATCCTCAAACAAGAAAAAGCGACCTTGGCAGCCATCAACGACGCTAACCTTAACGCTATCCATTGCGCTCACTTTAGCTGTCACGGTTACTTTAACTTAAACAATCCTCGCAAATCCGCCCTCATCCTGGCAGATACCCCCGTCGCTGTCACACCTGCAAAACCGAATGCAGAACGTTACCTCATCTTACGAGATTCGGAAGTACATGACTTGGACAATTGCCTCACCCTAGATGCCATCCTCAGCCTCAACTTAGAGCAATGCCGCCTCGTCACCCTGTCTGCTTGTGAATCCGGATTGATTGATTTCAATAACACTAGCGACGAATATATCGGTTTACCCAACGGATTTCTGGTTGCTGGGAGTCCTGCTGTTGTCAGTAGTCTCTGGACAGTCAATGACTTATCAACCGCCTTATTAACAATCCGGTTCTACGAAAATCTCAAATCCGGCTTAACCCCTGCCTTTGCCCTCAACCAAGCTCAAATTTGGCTGCGAGATGCTACAAAAGAAGAGTTGCAACAGTGGACAGATAGCTTAAACTTAGATGCAACTGAAAGAAGACCTTTGCGCCGCTTCTTCAGAGATATGGAGGCTGGCGCTCAGCCATTTGCATCCCCTTACTATTGGGCAGCCTTCTGTGCGATTGGTCAATAGGCGTTCGTCTGTTTTATTTCTTTCTTGCAGGAGTAGCTTCATGTCTAATCATCAAAAACTGATTAATAATCTTGTTCACTTATTAATAACTCAATCATCATTATTTACTGATGAGGACAAAAATGAACTTCAGCAAATCATTGCTTGTTTTCCAGATAGTCTAGAACATTTCTCTGAAGATGACATTAAGAAACTAGCCAATCAAATTACGGATTGGTGTGAATCTCATCCAGAAATTGATGATGCTTTATTTGCTTTAGAGGCTGCTACAAAAGAGAGAGCACCAGGAAGCAAGACAGGCATAGTGCCAACACCCAACTACGAACTCAATAAACGAACTCTAGACAATGCTATTCAGCAAAATTCTTACTCTGATAATTCCCAGTCATCTAACTCCAGATTGTGAAAGTTACTAATCCCAAACTGACGCTCTACGCTTTTCATCTACGCAATAACTTAGCTCAAGGTGAAGAAAAGCCAGTTAATGATGCCAATCACCTGTGGGAGCAATGTCAGCGGCTTGGGCAAAAACTCAATATTCCCCAACTTCAGTCTTTTCTGGAGAGTCTCCAAGATAGTAATGGCAATATAGGTATCGCTCCTAGCAAAGATAACCCAAAAAGCGATTATCTGGAGCTACTGCCACAGCGTTCACTGGATTTTTCTGCTATTCCTAATGGCAGTATACTCCAACTCCGAGGAGAAGTTTATCCCCTACAAATTCACGATACCTATGCTGTTGATATTACCCTACGCTATCCCTATGCCCATGTAGAAATTGATCAATTGGCTGGCTTAAATCCTCAAGGTTGTTTACGGATTACTCAAAGCAAATCTTTACTGGGACAAACTCTAGTACTCTTTGTCCAGCCAGAAGAAGAAATTAAGGATATTCAAGCTTTTGCTAATGAATGTCTAGCTGCTATTTTGGCATCAGAAAGGCAACAATATTTCCTTGCTACCAGAGGGAAATTTCTAGGCAGTCCCATCTTCGAGTATGAAAATATCCAAGAAACGGCTGACCAACCTAGTCAGATATTAATCTGGCTCAATTGCAATAATCAGACGGAAACCCTAGAAGAAGCAGGAGATTATTATCAACCCCTCATCAACCTATTGTGCTGTCGCAGTAAAATTCTCTATACCTACGCCGAATCGCGTTGGTGCAATCAGCAAGCACGAGTTCTCTACAGAGAATTAGAAGACAAAGTACAAGGTTTCCGTCAGTTACCATCTGACCCAGACAAAAAGTTAAAGCAGCTTGAAGGATGGCTCACGGAACTCCCCAAAACAGCCTTTGGATACGCCAATTATTTGCGAGATTTAGAAATTTATCGTACCGCAATTGAAATTAATTGCAAAAATTACAAATCCTGGTTGAAACACCTAGAAACAAGTAGCATTGACGGGGAGAATAATCTAGAGATGTGGCAAAAAATTATCAATCAAGTTCAAGAAAAAATCATTGAACAAATTAATTTTGATTTGTCCTATCTTTTGCCTAGTAAGCCATTTTTTCAGCAGATGATTGATGCAGTTAGAGGTATCGTAGAAAAAGAACAAGCACAGAGCGATCGCGCTGCCGAATCAACTGCTCAAAAACGCCAACAAAGATTAGAGCTATTAATTACCGTTGCCAGTACGGGTTTAGCCGTCAGCGGAATTTCTTCTCAAGTGTCTAACGAACCTGCTAAGACCATCTTGACTCAGCTTTTTCCAGGGCAATTTCGGGAATCCTCTAAGCCTGAATCTCTTAGTTATCTTGTCACCAGTTTCTCTCCTATAGTCTTTCATTTGTTGGTAGGAGTTATCTTTGCCATTCCTTTAGGTGGCATTGTATGGGGAATCCAAACCGATATGATCGGTAAAATTCGTAGGTTGATAAAAAAACTGGCAAATCGCCATCCGTGAACAGGCAGCGCTTTTATCTCCATCTAACGATACTGAAAAGCCTAAATATACCGAAATTTATGGTTTTAGATGACTTTCCAAACACGATCGATTGACGCCTACTATGGCTTATAGCAATTTTAGCGATAATATTAGGTATTCCTCTGCCGATACTCTGATGTTCCCCCTCCAATATCCGGTTCCTCAAACCGAC
>DNXU01000244.1:0-7905 GCA_003505715.1 Cyanobacteria bacterium UBA8803
TATCCCCCTACCCCTTACTTCGTTGAAGGGGTAGCCCCTCGCGATTCATGTGGCGCTTTTTGGCTGAAGTGCCACTATAACTCAGGACTGATGACTTTGCCGTTGATAGCGGTTTACGGCTTAGTTTTAACGCTGATCGGTCCATTAACTAGGGTTTGGCAGGCCAATCGGTACGTCTCAGGCTTTTTCTTCAGTTTGCGCTTTTCTACGTCAGTTCGAGGTGATAGATTTTCCATACCTTCCACAATCTCAACAATGCAGGTTCCACATTGACCATAACCTCCACAATTCATCATCTTGCCCATCAAGGTATAAAGATCGATGCCGTTTTGCAGGGCTTTCTCCCTTAAGTTCGCCCCATCGGCTGCAATTACTTCCTTGTCTTCACTGACAAATTTGATATTCGCCATCTAGTCCTCTGCAAGGTCACTTCTCCTACATCCTAGAGGAATTAGGGGTACGCTCATCTCCCTCTAGTGCGGCAAGAAGATGGATTCTTCCTTCAATAGGATTCCCACGAACTTGCCATCAGAAAGCATCATCAATAATTTGTTGATATTGATTATCATTATTAAAATAGGTGAAACACTCAGATGCAATCGTTCCTGAGTAAAAAATGTGGGGATTATTGTATAGAAAATCACAGCTCAATCTTGAGAGAGTAAATAAAAAACTCCTCGCTCTGAGTAGGCATGAGTGTCACTCATTTGAGTTACCACAAATAAGTTTCATTCGATTGAGCGACTGGTGAGCAAATGGGAGAAAAGCTATAGTAAATCTCTCATTAAAGAAGATAAAGATGCCATGACAAAATTTCACATATCTGGCAGTTTGATCGATCGCCTTACTAAGCAGGGTCTTCCAGGACTTCGTGTTGAGGCATGGGATAAGGACATGATAAGCAATGACTTGCTTGGCAGTGCAATTACTGATGAGCAAGGCAACTTCCAGATCGAGTTTGATGAGTCCTATTTCCGGGAATTATTCCTAGATCGGCAACCCGATTTATTCTTTCGAGTCTTTGACAACAGCCAGCTTATTAAGAGTACTGAAGACTCTGTGTTTTGGAATTTGCAATTAGGAGAAACCAAGATGATGATTGAAGTAGATAGGCCAGATGCTCAGAAATTTGAAAAGCAACGTCAACAGTTTCGGGCACTGATCCTGAGCAACCCCAACTACTTTGGCAACCTTAAGGATAGCCAATTTAAACCAGTACTGGAAATTCAGTCCAACACATTTTATGAACAGCTAGGCTGTGTAGGATTTCAACCCCAATTTAATCGTTTGGAAGCGGTTGTTTTCATCAAGCGACCCTTTGGCTATGGGGGAGATGTCTGTTCCAAAGGCACCCCAGAATATGTACGTTTCTACCTGTCTTTTGATGAAGGTGCTACCTGGGTAGACCAAGGATTAACCAGCTTCAGTGCATACGACATTCCGGAAAAAGTGACCGATGGTCAACGGTTGGAATATGCGGTTTCGCTCCAGGTCAATCCTCCCAGGAAATTCTGCTTCATCCGCAATTTAGCTCATGTCCGTGCCATCCTATCTTGGAATGCTCCCCCTCCCCCAAACGAGCCAGACTTTATCCCGGTGTGGGGCAATGTTGAAGAAGTCTCTATCCAAATTGAGCCGCGCCAGCTGATCGTCCTCAAGGATCTGTTTCAACATCTAGAAATCAAAACACCGCCTGAATTATCCACGCTAGTAAATCTATCCCAACCGCTCGAAGCCATTCAACCTAAGGCATTCGGTGCAGTTGAGTTGAAAGACTTGTACAAAGATAAGGATGTACCACCCCACCGCTTTGCCCTCAGTGAAGTAAAACAGTTGATGAATCAACCGGCTCTAACTGAGTCATTGATGGCATCTAATGCGACGGCAATCTTGTCTAAACTAGACATTAATCTTGCCGACATCGTTGACCAACTCTTCCCGGTGGATGGCAGCACCCGCTATGAAGAGCTGGAATGCGTTGGTTTGTACTCCAACCCAGATACCGTGCTAGATACACTGATTGGCATTATCCGGGTGAAGCTGCCTTCTGGTTACTCTGGGGGCCCTTGTACGGCAGGTAGCCGAGAATATGTCACTTTCTGGGCAGATTTCAATAATGATGGCAGCTTTGCCACTTGTTTGGGTACCACCTCAGTCAAGGTGTATGACATTGATGATATTCCAAAAGGTGGACTGAGCTATGCGGTGTTCCTGCCTGTAAACTTGAATCAGTATGAGCAACCCTGCCAGAAGGGTGCCAAGGTCGTGCGAATTCGGGCAATTCTTTCCTGGGAAGAGGCACCACCTTGCGATAACCCAAACTTCATTCCCATATGGGGTAACCGGGAAGAAACCCTAATCCACATTAAGCCAGGGATTGCCCCACAACCGGGCACCTATCCTCCCCTGATTGAAACTGTAGGCAGTATGGGCGTGGGTAGTATTAATGCTGCAACAGGTTTGGCAACAGGCTCAGCACTGCTGGCAGGATTTGTGGCTAAGGATAGTCCATTTGGTGGTGAGGTGGTGATTACCGGACATATTGGCAATCCAACAGACATCAGCAGTGGAGCAATACCTCTGAAGTACCGGGTTTCAATCAGCAATGATGGTTGGATAACCAAGCAAAACCTGACTAACAAGTTCACGATCGGACGCAGTCAACTGCTGGACGGCATCTGGACTGTCTTGCCCAATTTGGAGCAAACTGCCGATGCAGACAGCTTCTACACCTATCGAGAAGATCTGACAGGTGGAACGGGTAACGCCCAGATCTTCGTGGCTGGCAATGTCCTAGCACGTTGGCAAACTGGCAGCTTAACGGGTTTATGGCAGATTCGAGTGGAAGCAAAAGATCCCGCAAATAACCTTTATTTGAGTACGCCAGTGACTGTGTATCTGGATAATGCCGCACCCCAGTTTCCAGTGGGAAGCTTCAAGATTACCTCTGGTGGCGGCAGTTGTGCCGACTTCAAAGTGGGGGATGTGATTGAGGGCACCTACGCAGTCACGGATGAGCATTTTGGTAGCCTCAATCTGATGGTTCTGCCTGCTTTGGGCGGCACCTTCACCAGTCCTGTACCCCTGCCCCGTACCTATCCGACAGTTTCCACCACAGGCGAATCTGGCATCTGGAAACTGAATACTGCTGGAATGCCTAAGTGTGGCTACGTCGTCCGACTCAGTGCCAGCGATCGCACCATAGTCAACAGTGGTAGCATTGGCTTCTACAACGAAACCTTTGTCGGACTCTGCCTGAGGACAACCTAGTGCTGTGAAGGCTCCAAAGCAGGAGGTAGAAGGGAAGAAAGCTTGGCTCTCCCGGATCTATGGTGGTAAGTAAATCTAATACCTGGTAATGGGTAATGGGTAATTGGTCAGCAATTTACAGCCAATTACCCATCACCTATTACCCATTACCATGTAACAGAAGATACATTTTCTCCCACATACCCAGGAACTTATAATCAACCAATAGTTAAATAACTAATTAACCCATTAGTTTTTCTGTCTGACTTATTCAGCAAGCCCTAAATATTGGCAAAAATCATAAACATTACAAACCATAAGAGCAAGCTCACTGGGACTCCCAAGAGAATTCCGGCGATCGCCCAACCTCTTTGATGAGCTTTAAAATGTTCGATACTCCGCCATCTGCGGCTTTTCCAGGCCCATTCGTTACCCTTAGCTCCTAACGCTAAGGACATCAACCAACCCACTTGGGGAATCCAGCATAACAGTCCGATCCAAACACTATTGGTAAAGGGCCAAAAGGCAGAGAGTAAAAAAGCTCCCCAGTTCCACCCCTTGATTTCCTCTGGGACGGGTACTGAGGAATCAAATAAATTGCCCTGTCCTGAATTATTCACGAAGGTGACTGGGGTTGGTCTAATTAGCTGGCTCCCTGTATAGTTATTAAGGACTGTGCCGGATTCTAACGCTCTTTTTGCTTGAGAGGCAGTCTTAAACCGCTGTTCTGGGGCGGGTTCGGTTAACTTATCAATCCAGCTCACCAGATTTGGACTTAAGCTGACTCGGTCTTTAAAGCAAATGCGCAAATTCTTCTGGGGCAACTCTGCTGGTGCAATTCCTGTAACCAGATGGATTAAAGTTGTACCTAGTCCGTAAAGGTCTGATGCAGGTACTGCCCTGCCCCCAAACTGTTCCATTGGTGCGTAACCATAGGTGCCTACTACGGTAAAAGTTGCTCCCTCTTGTGCCGCCCGATCCTGCACCGATCCGAAATCTACCAAGTAAATGTTTTGATCGTCTCCCCAAATCAAATTGCTGGGTTTGATATCGCGATGCAGCACGGCGGGATTGAGCTGGTGAAGAAATTCGAGAATGTTGAGAATATCAATCGCAATTTGACGAACTTGCTCTTCAGTAAATCTTCTACCCTGAGTCAAGAGTTCCTTAAGGGACGCACCAGGGATATATTCCTGTACCAAGCCGAACCAGAGGGAGCGGTCATCAATGTGAAAATAATCCCGATATTTGGGAATCCGGGGATGATCGAGCTGTTTGAGGATCTGCGCTTCTCGCTCAAATAGTCTCAAATCGTCCCACTGCACTTCACCCCCAAACGCCAGCAGTTTGACAATGACAGGTTGAGGGGGTGACATCTCTAAGTCATCAGCCAACCAAGTTTGACGCCCTGTATTTTGTCCCAGTTTTTGTTGAAGCTGATAGCGCTCGTGTAATATCTGTTTGGCTTGCAGCATCGTACTCTTGATTTCTTAGCAGCTCACTATCCTAATCTAGCTAAAATTAATCATCCCCTCAGGTGCCAAAAAATTGGCGATCGCCCGATTGATCTGTTCGCGATCTGCTTTGGCTCGTCCAAAACCTGCTGCATGTCCATAGATTGAGTCCAGTACAATTAGCTCGGCTTTGGGTAGTAGTGCGGCTTCTGCCACGATATCGGGTAGGGCAAAATAGGCATCTGCACGGCTAGGTAAAAACAGGACACGCGCTTTCACACTTCTGAGTGCTTTTTCTAAAGACTCCTCCATGCCAGGGGTAAGGCTGACATCATGATTTGACCAAGTTTGAAAGTGGCATAACAGGTCATTGGCGTCCTTATCGTGATAGCGAGTGCGCCATTTTGCCAAAAATTCTGCTAAAGATGCAGCCCGGGTATCGGCGTAGTGCTGATATTCTTGGGAGGAGTAAAACTCCGGCGAAAATGTCCAAGGTGCCCAAGCTTCTGACATGCGAGAAAGTCCATCCAAAGGCGCTGTGGTGTAATGGCCTTCCTTAAAGGCGGGATCGGAGCGAATACAGTTGCCCAAAGCATTTAAGAAGAGGCGAACGTGCCAACTAGCACGGCAATTGCCAACAATGACTACCGCATTTTGTACCATCTCTGGGTAAGTTACAGCCCATTGAATCGCTTGTTGCCCTCCCATGCTGGCACCGATGACTGCTCTAATTTCCTTCACGCCAAGGTGTTGGAGGAAAGCATACTGTAGTGCTACATTATCCCGGATGGTGACGGCGGGAAAGTTAGCACCATTAAAGGGGGGTGGCGTGTTACTGGGAGAACTACTGCGCCCGTTACCTAAAAGTTCGGTGTGAACGATCCAATCTTTTTTCGGATCGAGGGCCAGTTTAGGGCCGCGCAGGTAGGCGAGGTCATAATAGGTTTGGGAAAAGGCGGTACAGGTAACAATGGGTGGTTTTGCTGAAGGAGTGCCGCTGATGCGATAGGCTAGATGCACCTGGGGGAGGACTATCCCTGATTCTAGTTGAAAGTTTTCGAGAGTGAACTGATTAAATTTGGGAGCGGGAAAAGCTGTCATTGGTTATTGGTTATTGGTTATTGGGGAAAAGCTAGCTTGTTGTACCATTACCAATTACCATTACCACACATCCAGGATAGCCTTATTTTAGAAGATTTTTTAGCTTTTCTGTGGTCTCTTTGTAAAGAGATGTTTCTCCTTGTTTAAGATAAAGTTCAGCAGCTTTTTGATAAGCAGCAATTGCCGCTTTTTTATCACCAAGCTGAGCTTGGATGTTTCCTATCTTTTTGTAGGAAATTGCATAGTTATTGTTGCTGCTAACCGCTTGGTTGTAATCATTGATTGCTCCTGTATGATCGCCTAATTTGGTGCGAATATCTCCCCGATTGTTATAGGCGTCTGCATATTTAGGATTGATTAGCAAAGCTTGGTTGTAATCTTTGAGTGCCCCTTGAGTATCGCCGAGTTTAGCGCGAGCATCTCCGCGATTTTTATAGGCTTCAGCATATTTGGGATCGAGGCGAAGAGCCTGATTGAGGTTTTCAAGGGCATCTTTTACCTCTCCGATTTTAAGTTGGACATTGCCTAAATGATTGTAAGGAGCTGCTGCCTTAGGATCGAGCAAACTCGCTTGCCGGAAGTCTTCAACCGCGCCTTTTGTATCATCGAGGCGATAGCGAGCTAGACCACGTAGGATGTAAGTTTCAGGATGGTCGGGAACCAGGGTGAGTACTTGGTTAAAATCCTCAATTGCACCACTATAGTCTCCCCTTTGGTACTTATCCTTACCTCTCTGAAAAATTTCTCCATCAGCATTTTGGAGGGAACTACTGTCCGCAGAGGTAAAAACTGAATCATTATTAGTTTCTGGAGAATTCTCCTCTACGAGAGTAGAAACTAGCTGCTTGCTAGAGTCTACGAGATTTTCCTCTGCTCTTGAAACAACCAGCTTTTCAGGGGAAGACCTCAAATTAGCGATGCCTGCCGATCCTGCTAATCCTAAGAACACTATGGCTCCACCAATCAGCAATGTTTTTTCGATAGTTGATAAGCTATGTTTTATCTGAGTGGGATAAAAGTCAGTTCCTAGGCGAGGAAGGCGAGATAAGGCTGACTGATAGGTGAGAAGTAGCCAATGCTTCAAGTTGATGTCTAACTGCGGTGGTTCAGCTACTACAGCAGGAGTGCGATCGCCATAACTGCTAGGGTTGAGATGTTCCGGTAAAGTGACAGATGTCCCAAAAGGTAACGTTGCTTGATTCGTAGCTTTTAAGGCGTTCAGCATTCCTGCTACAGTGGCATAGCGATCGCTATGATGACATTGAGTCGCTTTTTCGATAATTGCCGCCAAAGTATCGCTAACATTTGGAGCATGAGGACGCCACAGCATCTCTCCCGTGCGAGAATTGGTTTCGATGTCTTTAAAGAGCTTCCCAGTTAACAAGCGAATTGCCGTCATGCCTAAGCTGTAGAGGTCGCTGGAGTAAACAGGACGCCCTGCGGCTTGTTCTGAAGCCATAAATCCTAGCGTCCCAACTACTATAGAGCGAGTGACATGGCCTTGAGAATTGATCGCTCTGCTCATGGCTTCCTTCACGGCTCCGAAATCAATTAAAACAGGTTTGCCATCCTTTTTCCGCAGAATAATATTATCAGGCTTGATATCCCTATGAATAATATTTCGGCTGTGGATGTACTCTAGTACAGGCAAAATGCCGATTAATATTTCCTTAACTACAGCGCCGCTTAGGGGGCCTTCGGTTTGCAATTTTTCCCCTAATGTTTGCCCTTCAATCCACTCCTGAACGAGGTAGAAGCATCCCTTTTCTTCAAAGTAGGCATATAACGTAGGTATTTGGTTGTGCGATTCACCTAGGGTTTCCAAAACAGCGGCTTCCCGCTGGAATCGCTCTTGAACTGCTTGGTAATATTCAAGGTCATTAGCAATCGGTTTTAATTGCTTGAGTACGCAAAGGCGCTTGGATGGCATATAGGTATCTTCAGCCAGAAAAGTTTGACCGAAGCCACCGCTACCAAGAACCCGAATCACTTGATAACGATTGTTTAAAATCATTGGCTCGCACCGAGTCAAATTTGAGATGACCTTCACAATTACACAATGCTATTTTTAATCTAATCTGGTGATGGGTGATGGGTGATG
>DNXU01000244.1:7991-13586 GCA_003505715.1 Cyanobacteria bacterium UBA8803
ACCAATTACCAATTACCAATTATAAGATTAACTTATCTTCACAGTGCTGGGAGACCCAATTTATCAGTCAATCAGCCTTTGAGGAGTACTCCTGCGGCTATCTCTAAAGAAGCATATTCAATGTCAGGTTGACCGTTGATGTAGTACCTGCCCTCTAAAGATTCACAAATTGTTCCTGCTACCAGTCCGTTAGAGTTGCGGATTTCAAACATACCATTGATTTGCTCGGCTGGGAACCCTTGGAGAACTTCACTCCATTTATTTTTGCTAACAAAATTAATTCGGATAGTTTCGTCCATATAATCTCCTCCTCAAGGAATAGCCAATTCAATACTACTTTCACTCATAGGGCAATAGGTAAATTAACGATGAAGATTTTATAAATTTAAATTAATAATTTATCATAATCGTCGGCAAGCTTGCCCCCATGCCTGTTAAGTCAGCTTTTTACTTTTCGGAATAAAATTTTCGCCATCAAAGGCGGGAACTTTCTGCACCCAAGCTGGGTCTATTACAGGCATAGTACCGATCCTTGGGAGGGTGTAGTTCTCATGTTGATTTCCAATTGCTGGCAGTCTAAAACTGCTCTATTTATGGCGCTGGGTATGACGGCAACGGCAGCTATTCCAATGTTGATGGCGAGTTCAGCTACAGCTAGCCAGCAACCTTATGCAGTAGCGCAGTTGTTTCCTTCACAACGCAATCGGGTAAGCCAACAATCTACAAGGGTGAGAATTCCAGCCGGAACAGTGATTCCCGTGCGGTCTGATGAAGCTGAGAAAATTGTGGTGATGCCGGATGAAACCGCACCCGTAACTCTGACTATAGCACGGGATATTCGTTCGTCTGCCGGAACCATTTTAATTTCCAGGGGCAGTAAAATTGAGGGAGAACTCCGACCTGTAGAGGGAGGCACGCAGTTTATTGCTCAAACCCTGAAGTTCAGAAACAACAATCGAGAGCTTCCCATTGATGCGACCTCTCAAGTGATTACCGAAACCGAAACTATTGAGAGAGGAAGAAGTGGCGGTAGTATCTTGAAAGGGGCAGCCATTGGTGCGGCAGCGGCAGCTGTAATTTCTGAAGTATTTGGTGATATTGATTTGGATGAAGTATTAGCAGGTGCTGGGTTGGGTGCGTTGGGAGGATTGCTCCTCGGAGGACGCAAGCAAGCAGAAGTGGTAGTGATTTACCCTGAAACTGATTTGGACTTAACTTTGGAGTCCGATTTACTACTGAATTAGCGCGATGGCGGATGGGAGAATTGTTGAGTGGCTTAGAGCTGTTGCTATTTGCCAAGAAATTAATTTCTTGGCGGCACCCGGTCAATACATTCTACCTCTAAAACAACCGATTGCTCGCTCTTAAAAACCGAGCAAGACTCCATTAAGCCTGCTAAAGCGGGCACAGTTCCTTTATTAATACTGGCTTGAGCTTCTATAGCGGCGGGTTGAAACTGTTGCATCCAACTATTGGTGATGTATGCCGATGTAAAGGCGGCTTGATCTAACAGCCAAAAATCTATCCCATACTTCTGGATGAAGCGCTGTACTACGGCCAAGTTTGGGCTGTACTGTGCCTCAATCAAGTCAATAGCTCGCTGGCGAAATTGTTGGTAATAGCCAGTATGGTAAGGAATTGCGTATTCTTTACTAACTAAGACAGAGCGTAAAGAAAAGGTAGGCAAGTTATCGGCTTCTGGTGATAGGGAGGCAATCAGGCTGTCTTTCGGCTGTTGAGAAAAGAATTGATAGAGTGCTGGCACTTCTCCTACTTCATAGGATGTTTTGGGGAAGTTTTTCAAAAAGCTGGGATATAGAATGAGTAAGGCAAATAGCACGGTGGTAAAAGCGATCGCTAACCCAGGAGCGATCGCTTGTATCCCACGTCCCGAGGCTTGCCTGCTCCAAAAGAGAACTCCATTCCATATAATTACCAACGCTATCCCAGCAGCTAAGCACAATACAATCCTCAAAGTGTGTTCCGTGTAGCGGCTAGGGAGATGGAGTTTAAACAGCAGAATATGAGCGGTAAAAAATAAGCTCAGGGATACTATCACGATCTGTAGTAAAAGACTGACCCCACCCTTCACCTGTTGGCTGAGAGGAAATCTAGACGGATATCGCAGTAGCAAGGGTAATAATAAAGCGGCATAGAGTAGTATCGGCAGGGACTGCCGCCGGGGTAGAATGCTACTGCGATCGCGGTTGAGCCAGAACTCCCAGAAATTATCGTTAAAAAAACTAGACCTTCCTCCCGGCCAAAACTCCGCCATACCCTTGGCCTCAGTTACACTAATCACTGGCCCAAATTGCGAAGTACTCAAGGCATAGGGCAACATAACCAACAGCGCCACACCCAACCCCGCCAAGCAGAATCTATAATCCCTCTTGAGGAAGAAGTTCAGAAGTTCAGAATTTTTTGAACTCTTTAACTCCTGAACTTCTGTATTCTTCTGTTCACCCCCCCCCTTAAAACTAATTCTTACCCTCCCTCTCCCAAAATTGTTCTCCTGTTCACCCCCCCCCTTAAAACCAATTCTTACTCCCCCTCTCCCAAAATTGGGAGAGGGGGTAGGGGGGGGAGCGGGACTAAATAACCGCACAATAAGGATACCAGCACAGATGAAGACACTCTGGGGATAAAACAGACCTTGAAGTGCGATCGCACCCAGGCAAGGAAGCAGTTTCTGCTGTAACAAATAATAAGAAAACGCCAGCAACAAAGGATAAACAAAGGCTCTAGGCGTAGCTGATACTAAATCATCCCTCATCCATAGCGTTTGATTGAGCAGTAATGTAGAGATAAACCCAGCTACTGGTACAGGCAGCATCTCCAAGCAGACACCAAACCCATAACTAGTGATAATCAGGCTCAGTCCTAAGGGCAGTAACTTACTAAAGACCACAGGTTCAATTCCTAACCTTGCCATAGCCTGATAAAGGGTAGTATATCCAGCAGGTGCAACGGATTGAAAATAATTGGCGATCCAATCGTTGGGAAATAACTCTCGATCTAAAAACTGCTGCATCCAAAATACATGCTGTCTCGCATCGTCCTGCACTACATATTCACTGCTAAAAGCTTGTTGGAGTGCCGGAATAGCGTAAATTACAGCAAAGGTCAAACTCAGGCTGAACCAGAAAATCGTTCTTGTGCGCATTCGTGACATGAAACCCTTGAAAAACATAATGGCGCAGCAGCTTCTCGTAGAGTAGGTACGCCAAGAATACAACATCATTGTTGGTGTGTTCTTTTTATTTGAGAATTGCTATAGTTTAACTTTAGCTAAAGCAGCTTCCAACCGAATGACGTTTCCTCTTGATCTAACTTCTAACTTCTAACTTACAGCGTATTGCAGGTTTATGAGGTAAAGTAATAACTTTTGGTAAATCAGTTTTTCAAATGCTGAGGATTAAGCAAATCGAAAACTGTACCTCATTTACCTGAAATCTGCTGAGATAAAATTAAGGTGATGGTTGAACATCAGGTTGCCCTGACAAATTATTGAGGAAGTAAAGTACTGCGGCTAATCCGATCATGTCTTCAACTTGTTTCTTAAGTTCATCAGCTTTCTCCTTGCCAGCCTCAGTTTTGACTTGACTAAGTTCATTCTCAATAAAGCTGTCAATAAGCTGATATTTTTTGAGGACTCAATTGGATCAAAAGCAAGCTCTGCCAATCTTTTGAGCCGATTGTTACCCCATGAAGTAGGTTTGTCTAGGTTTTTAGAAGCAGCGATATCACTCTACAATGAAAATGAGCCATCCCTACATGGAGTTTTATTAATGACTACTACAACAGTTTCCAGATATGTCACTCGCAATCCAGATATTTTAAGCGGTGAACCTATTATCATCGGGACTCGTATATCGGTACGAGTCATTGTCGGCTTATGGCGATTGGGGACTCCTCCTGAAGAAATTCCAACTCAGTACCCTCAGCTTACCCTGGCTCAAGTTTTTGATGCCCTGAGTTTCTATTTAGATAACCAGGATGAAATTAACGAGTATATTGAGAAAAATCGCATTCCTGATAACTTAATTCATCCCGCAGTTCGCCAAGCGTTGGAAGCAGAGTCAACAACCCACCGTTAAAAAAGATGAAAATCTTTGCGTCACTTTATACAGATGAGGATATTGCTAATTTGGTTGCCACTCTTTTAAGAGCTAGAGGTTTTTAACCAGCTTTTGTATGTGTAACATATGTAAAACTTGATTTTTATCCACAGCAGTCAGCCAACAGCCAAGACATGGGAAACGCACTAAGGTGTCAATAGTTACTCCACCTCCCCAATCAGCGTGAAAGCAGCCCACTCCTTGGGGTCAATGTTAACCATTGTCAACATAGCTTTACGCAAGGCTTGGGCTTTATCTAGTCGGTTTTGATAGAGATTTTCATAAAACCTACCAGAAAAATTCATTGGGCGATGACATCTTCCCTAATGGAAAATCAAGGTTTGTGTAACCTGCACAGGCAGGTTTTGTTTGTGTAGCGGCGGTTTCAACCGCCAGGTGCAAGATGTTCTGATTAATCCCTTACTCCATTATCGATACTGTGCGCTCGCCTAAATTTAAGCAAATACCAGGAGCAAAACCAAACCTTGAGTTACGATAACACCTGCAAATACCTAGCCGAAAAATACCCCACTGCATTTGCCAATTGGTTACTAGGAATTCAATCCCCCAATATAGAAATCCTCAAAACCGAATTGACAAATGAACCAATTCGTGCAGATGCCATCACCTTACTCCGTACCGCCAATCAAATATTACACCTAGAATTTCAAACCCTTCCCTATTCTGACCCACCCATGCCACTGCGAATGCTCGATTACTCAGTCAGATTAAAACGGCAATACCGCTGCACTGTGACACAAGTAATCATCTTTTTGCAGAAAACCTCAAATGAAGTCGCATTTACAGAAGAATATCGAGATGATACAACAACTCACCGCTATCGAATTATCCGCTTGTGGGAACAAAACCCAGCCCTATTTCTCGCCAATCCTGGATTGTTACCCCTAGCCACCTTAACCCAAACCGACAATCCCCAAACCTTGCTCGCACAAGTAGCCGAACAAATTGCTACAATTTCCAATAGGGAACAACAACAAACAATCGCCAGTTGCACTCAAATTTTCGCCGGATTGCGCTTTGAAAAAGATATCATTCGTCAACTATTGCGGGAGGAAATCATGCAAGGTTCTGTCATTTATCAAGATATTTTACAACAAGGAGTGCAGCAAGGAGTGCAGCGGGGAAGGCAACAAGGAGAATCCACGATAATTTTGCGCCTGCTAAACCGACGCTTAGGTACGATTAACCCAGTACTACAAGAACAGATTTGCAGCTTATCTACTTTCCTCTTAGAAGAATTAGCCGAAGCGCTATTGGACTTTTTTACAGTTGAGGATTTAGTCACTTGGTTGAGGCGCAACGATCCCAGAGAAGCACGAATATCTTTGATTACACGCCAGTTAAACAGACGGATTCCTGATATTTATCCATCACTAATTGAGCGAGTACAGGGATTATCAATTGAGCAATTAGACTTGTTAGGAGAAGCCTTATTAGATTTTTCGGAAGTAGAGAA
>DNXU01000533.1:0-5194 GCA_003505715.1 Cyanobacteria bacterium UBA8803
AGACTTAATGAAATTGGTATTAGCAGCGCCCACTTTGGAGCGCCCTGGAGTCGAGAAAGACTACTTATTATTGCGATCTCCCGGAGCCTTGAGCTTTGCTGGGAAAGGACGCCCCCCTGGGCAGAGCAAATTAGAGAGTCAGTTGAAAAAATTGGGGTTAATTCAACCGCCAGAAGTGGCCAACCCGGAATTCCTAGAAGCTGGATTCAACCTACCTTTGGGGTGGACGAATCCATCGTCCACTCTCTCGGCAATAGAGTTAGACCAATCCAGTTTGGAGTTACCAGCGGCAATGGAGTTAACCGCGATCGCCGCTCCGCCCTTGGAAACTGTCTCGACTGGCTCCTCGCAGCAGTGGGATTGCTCCGAGTCGAATACCTCAGTCAAGAAGCCAACTCCCAACTCCCAACTCCCCACTCCCAACCAGGAGTGGTTAACTCTATCGGAAATCCGCCGCGATGGGGGTACTCAGCCTAGAGCCAAGCTTGACCTAAAACACGTTGCTACTTTAGTGGAAGTATTAGAGGACGGTGGTGAACTTGACCCTTCGACTTCGCTCAGGGTCAAGGCTGAGCGAAGTCGAAGCCTTGACCCGGTGACGGTGTTTTATGATGGTGTCGAATATTGGTTAGCAGATGGTTTTCACCGCTGTAAAGCCCATGAAGACTATGGGCAAGAGGAGATTAACTGTACCATTATTCAGGGCACCCGTCGGGATGCGGTGTTGTTCTCGGTTGGGGCTAATGCTGAACATAAAGCAGTTAAGCCCCGGAGTCGGGAGGATAAGCGACGGGCTGTAACTATGCTGCTCAACGATCCAGAGTGGAAAGAGTGGAGTAATTATAAAATTGCTGAGGTGTGCAAAGTTAGTGAATCACTTGTGCGCTCACTACGTTTAAACGTAGTGAGAAATGATGAGAACGAGTCAACTCGCACCTACACCACCAAACACGGCACAAAATCCCAGATGCGAACCGGAAAGATTGGGCGAGGAGAAGTTCATCAGAAATCAGAGTCTGTGGATAACCATAGCGATAATGCCACTCTCCCAGCTTCCCCAGCTCCCCCAGCTCCACCACCATCAACCGTTCGGACGGGGGGCGATACCTCAGTCGAGCCGAAAAGGTTCACGCAAGCCAATGACTACCTCATCGGGTTCGTTTCTCACATTGAGGAGATGAATGTTGGGCAATTAGAGGAAGCGCAGCGGCGCATTGACAAGCGGCTCAACCGCCAGAGTGATGTGGACGAACTCAAGGCTAAATTAAGTGCGATCGCATTTGAACGCGACCAGTTTAAGACGGAGGTAGAGGCGATTACATTTGAAAGAGACGCTTATGCTACTCAGGCTGATACCCTGACACAGCAGGTGACGGACTTGCTTGCAGACATTGAAGTGTTACAGGCAGAACTTGAGGCACTGAGGGCACGCCCCCAAAGGAAGAAGAAGACGGCTTGACCTGAGTTGAATGATTGAGTCGCGCTCCATCTGGCCTGTGCTGGGTGGGGTGTTGTTTAATTAATTATCTCGGTAGCGATCAATTACCTGTTTTCCCCAGGTAACCGCATCTTGTTTAGAGTTAAACCAGTCACAAGCTAGCGCAAAATAATATCCAGACTTTACAGCTTCTTGGCCAGTTAGATAAATAATGGCAAACCATTCGCGAAACTGCTCTTTATATTCGTAAAAGACTCTACAGTGGTTAGAGATAAAATTGGCTGTGGTAGTTTTTAATTCAACAACACTCACTTCCCTTACTAATTATCACACCCCAAAAGATGACGATATTCAAGAGGACTGGAAGTACTAGCACAGGTGTGACTTGTCCCGACATTCAACTTGCTTAACCCACCCTCTTTACGCAAAATTGCTAATTTCAACTGAGCTAATTCCTCTTCACTCAAACTTCCAAGAGTCCGGGTACGCTTTAAACCAGTCCATGATTCAACCTCCTCATTGTATTTGTCTGCTTCCTTTAATGCCTTTTCACTACGATTTAGTCCCTGTGAATAAATAAGAATAGCATTCTCAATGTTATCACCAGGACTCTTCGTCTTGCGGTCATCCCACCATTTGCCAGATGCTTTTACACCAGACTCCCAATCTTTAAAAACAACAAAACCAATTCCTTCAGGATTAAAACCTATCACACCTTCAGCATTCGAGGCTATGGTGACATTTCCTGGATTATTGTTTCGCCAAGGGAGGGCACCCCCAACTTTAACTTCATTCTGGTATACCACATAGCCTTGACCAGCCAAATCTTTACCAACCGTACCTGGAGAAGTACGAGTCTCCGCTGTTGAACTTAAAAATTCTCCAAGTTCCTTCTTACGATCTTCTAGTTCTTTCCGTTCTTTGCTATTGGCAACAGGAAGTTGTTTAAGTTTCTCTTCAATAGCTCGAATTTCATCTCGAACGTGCCCCCGCTTGAGTGTCAATCGTTCTCGTTCAGCCTCTTTCTTTTCTTTCTCTAATTGGCTGATTCCCGCCCAGACTTCTGATGAAACTTTTGGCGCATCACCTCCACTCTTATTAGGAAGAATTTTGTAGATATCTTTTAAAGCTTCATCAATTGCAGCAATCTCATTCCCTAATAATTCAATCAGATAATTTTCCGCTGTAACAATTTCGCCTTTAATAATCTTCTCTTGTTCTAGTGCATCTCTGATTTCTTGTTTATTTTCTTCAGTTGAAGCTTTAGGCAGATGAGAAAGATCTGCTTTCAATTTATCCCGTACCTCTCGCTGGCTCTGAGTTGCTTGCTTCCGTGTTTCAATCTGAGCTACGCGCTCTGCATATTCTGGTGGTAGAGTGATAGTGTTTCCCGATTCTTCCTGGCGTTGAAGGACTTCTTCCCCTGCAACGGGCTGCTCAATTAGTTCTTCCCCAACCGATTCTTCTTGGCGCTGCACCTTAAACTGATTCAACCCATTTAATACCGGATTGGCTCTCTCTATCACCTCCGGCTGATACTCATTGTCTAACCCATCTAAGGTCAGTTTCCTTTGTACTCTTGGTGATGGTGTATCATGTGCGGCTGATTCTGCTTGGCGTTGAATCGTCTCTGATTCAGTTGATAGCTGAGCGCTGTTTTCCCCTTCTGACTCTTCCTGGGGTGGTGCGGATGCCGCTTCCAAACTCCTCAGTATGGGATTGTCGGTAATCCAGTCTGTAGCGAGGGGTGTATAGGCTGGCATTTCCTTGGGGGCTTGGCTTAGTTTAGGCTGAACCTTATACGGCTGTGGTCCGAATTTAGAGGGCTTCTTCTGAACTGTAGGACTCCAGGAGGAACTTGGCTTTTTGACCTGCTTGTACATATCCCACCTCGGTTAGCACCAGGGATTAGAAGTACTCACAATATTAAATAGTTGAATTCACTTGCCCCCCACCCCTTCAAAAAACTTGATAAACTTTGGCAAATGCCTTACTCAACTTGCTGACAATACGCTTATGCTACTCAGGCTGATACCCTGACACAGCAAGTGACGGACTTACTGGCAGACATTGAAGTGTTACAGGCAGAACTTGAGGCACTGAAGGTACGCCCCCAAAGGAAGAAGAAGACGGCTTGACCTGAGTTGAATGATTGAGTAGCGCCCCATCCGGCTCGTGCTGGGTGGGGTGTTGTTTGGGGTTGGCATTCGTGACAAGTTAAAGCAGAGTGATTTTTGTCAATGAGACAATATACTTAATTCTCCTATTAACGAGAATGATAATCAAAGAAACAGGGGAGGGGTAGAGGCGAGCAGCGCTCGCTTAAATAGTACACATGCACTATTAGTCAATTAGAACTACAGGAAGAGCAAATATTTAGATTGGTAACAACAATTAAGTTTGCTTGAAAGTTAAAAGGAGTCTTGATGGGAAAATTAATTTAAGTGTATATTCCCTCAGACGATGAAGTTTACTAAACTCAACTATTGTCAGTACTTACTGGGCAGTCAAATTAATTATACATTAACAAATTGACGCAATCACTTAGAAGTAATTAGTCATGATAAAATTAACCGTTATTTAAAGAATGAGAGGATATGAAGGCAGCACTAACCTACGCTGCGCCTAAGCTCGATCGCCCAGTTCTGGTGGTATGACCTTATTAATCTCCCTAAAACACCTATTGCTCCATCATTTTATTAGCAGATTATGATGTTTGTTGACGCAGTTGTTCGACATACTGCTCAAACTCTTGTTCAGAAACATAATCTATTTCACCATCTCCTACAGTAATCTTTGAAAGATACTGCATCGCCCGTTTAAACTCGCCAGTATCCCAATCATAGGCAAGAACATCCATCCCACCGTCTTCAGTTTCTATTGCCTTAACTGGTCGCTCTCCAACAATGCAGTAGAGTGGTAATTTCATAAATATAATGCTCTCATCGTAAACTTGATTTCCTGCTTATCCACTTATTGAGTATATGCTGAAATTTCCTCTAGTTATCCAGTTAATTTCAATCATCCACCCGCACTTGCTAATGCCTGATCGTAAAGTACTTTCGATTCTGCATTAAGTTTCTCAATTTTTGCCCTTTCTTCTGAAGTTAAAGCACGATCCGCTGTTTGAGCTGCCGCTTCTATCTTCCTCACCTCTTCATATATTTTGTGTCCTGCACCTGACTTAACTGCCAGAATTTGAGTTAAATGAAGTTGCAATTCAGCAATGTGACCGTTTGATAGCTTAACGTTGAGCAAAATATCTCGATAGCCTGCCGGAGTGGGTTCTGCAAAGCGATTTTTTTCTCGCACCAATGTTAAATTTTTATTACAGATATCTATCCCACCCATCAAGTCAGCATAGGAATTGTAAACAATAGAACCACGGGCGATATCCACTAACTTAGAAGCATCTCCCTTGTAATCAGCCATTACTTTTTCCATAGCTCGTTCTCGTCCTTTCAGCGATGAAGGTAGCTTTGCTTCCCCACCTGTCTCGCCCGCAACTTTGGTAACTTTTTCATAGAGTTCCTTTTGAGCTACTTCTGCTTCTTTGTAGAGAATATCCAAATTTCCTGCCACATCTCCAGTAAATCCTGCTGTTGACTGTGCAGGGCTTTGATCGCCGCCTACACGTTGAATTACAGACCGCCTCACCTGTCCACCAGTCTGCTGCACCACATGAGTCAACTCGTGCGCCGTCAGCTCATTATTCCCCGGCGACTTCCCCGCACCAAAATAAACATCACTCCCATG
>DNXU01000533.1:5589-5850 GCA_003505715.1 Cyanobacteria bacterium UBA8803
TCTCCTGGCGCTCCTACTGTTAATTTTGTTTGAATCGGTTGCTTTTCTTCTTGCTCTGACAACTGAGCCTCACATTCAGAACACACCCGCTGAATTGTCCCCGCCTCGGCTCCCGTCTGCACAGTAGTTGTTGGTTGAGGTTTTAGCGGTATCGGTTCTACGCTTCTCATGAGGGGATGGTTAGCAACCCAATCTATCGGCGATGTCCAACTGGAAATCTCCGGTTGTGGTGATTCTTCCTGGCGCTGAATCGTCTCTGAT
>DNXU01000222.1:0-3791 GCA_003505715.1 Cyanobacteria bacterium UBA8803
GGCCGATCGTAGTCAATCATATAATAAGAAGTATTCTACTCTATAGTCAGCGACTCGTTGCTAATCGTTAGCACGGTATAGCGTGGTTTGCCGCTTAGTTCACATGGCGGTTAACCGCGCTTACCCTACTATTCCCAATCCCTACCAATCACCCGTTCAGAATTGGCATTTCATTATTATCGAAAAATTGGGTTGAAAACCCCGTGCTGCTAGCACGGCTTTACAAGAGATGCTGTAGCATGTAAAGTATGATAGAGAAAGCCTACCGATACCGCTTTTACCCAACGCCGGAACAAGAAAAACTCTTGCGCCGCACCTTGGGCTGTGTGAGGTTGGTCTACAACAAAGCCCTGCACACAAGGACTGAGGGGTGGTACTCCAGGCAAGAGCCGATTGACTATAAACAGACATCCGCCATGCTGACCCAGTGGAAAAAGCAACAGGAGTTGCAATTCCTCAATGAGGTGAGCTCTTTACCTTTGCAGCAGGGGTTGAGAAACCTGCAAAAAGCCTTTGCCAACTTCTGCGCAGGTCATGCCAAGTACCCCAACTTCAAAAAGAAGAGGAGTGGCGGTAGTGCTGAGTTCACCCGTTGTGCCTTTAGGTGGAAGGATGGACAACTGTGGTTGGCAAAGTGTGCTGAACCTCTGCCGATCCGATGGAGTCGCACTCTTCCGGAAAATTGCGAACCCTCTACGGTGACAGTGAGGTTGGATGCATCAGGGCGTTGGTTCGTCTCGCTACTGGTGGATGACCACACAGTTAAGGCACTGCCTCAAATTGACAAAGCTGTGGGCATTGACTTGGGAGTCACCTCCTTGATTATCTCCAGTGACGGGGAAAAGGTAGCGAACCCCAAGCATTTTAAGCGCCTGCGCCATAAGTTAAGAAAGGCTCAAAAAGTGCTGTCCCGTAAGGTTAAAGGCTCGAATAATCGAGAGAAGGCCAGACAGGCAGTGGCTCGTCTTCAAGCCCAAATTGCCGATAGCCGTAAAGATTTCCTTCACCAGCTGACGACTCGATTGGTAGGTGAAAACCAAACGATTGCTGTCGAGGATTTAGCTGTGAAGAACATGATGAAGAACCACAAACTGGCTCCAGCGATTGCTGATGTTAGTTGGTTTGAGTTGGTTCGTCAGTTGGAATATAAATGCCAGTGGTATGGTCGGACACTGGTAAAAATTGACCGTTGGTTTCCTAGCAGTAAGCGGTGTGGAAACTGCGGTCATGTTGTTGATGAATTGCCGCTTGATGTCAGAGAGTGGGATTGTCCAGAATGTGGAACGCATCACGACCGAGATATCAATGCCGCCAAGAACATCAAAGCCGCAGGACTTGCGGTGATCGTCTGTGGAGCGAACATAAGACCTGAGCGGCGTAAGCCTATTGGGCAGTTGCGAAACTCCCGGAGCGCAGCCGAAGGGAGCGTAGTCGAAGGGGAAAGAAGCAGAAACCTAAGTCGTTAGTCTTAGGAATCCCCTCGCCTGAGGGTCGGGGAGGATGTCAATATCAGGATATTGGTAACCAAAGCGCTTTTCTCATCTAAGCCAGCTTATTGGCAAAGCTCCTCCTTTGTGGGATTGCCTAAATCTAGTCCCACCAAAGGAAAGATGTGTGTTGATTCTGCCTGAGTCATCTGTACATGCCAGTTGACTCTAGGATGGCTCCAGAGCTTCTCAAATGTAATTAAAATCCCCGATTTTGGGAATACTTGGTAATTTTAAGGAGATATTCTCGCCCACTATGACTCAATCCCCATCATCACGACGTGCCCTTGTTGTCAGAAACGATTTTTCCCCTTTCGGCAATAAACTGATTCAGGCGGGTTACGTTGACCCCGATCAAATGCAGCAGGCATTGGTGGAAACTCGTAAGTCAGGGAGACCCCTGCTGGAAATTCTGGAATCCCTGACTGGGCGTCAGTTGCCGCCCGACTTACTGCGCCAATACAAGAAACAGCAATTATTTGAACTAAAAATTCTTTACGGTGTTGAGTCCCTAGATCCGGAAATTAGCGATATTTCCAACCATCAAGTCAGCCAACTCATCGATACGCTACTCCCCATTGATATCTGCCGTCGCTATCGTCTGGTGCCCATATCCAAAAGTGACAATGATACTCAACCGCCATCGGTATTGGTGGCAATGGTTGACCCTGATAACCTAGACGCCCAAGACGATCTCAACCGGATTCTCAGACCTCAGGGCATTAGCGTGCGACGGATGGTCATCACCCTGGAAGACTATCAGCAGCTGATTTCCAAGTATCTAGACGAACAACTCGAACGTGCTAAGGAGGAGGAAGCCCGAGAAGCTACTGATGTTAGCAAAGATTTGGAGAACTTGGACAATCTCGACAGTCTAGCCGATGCGCCGGATGAAGTTGAGGCAGACTTAGGAGAGGCTCTCAAAGGTGCTGGAGAAGGCCCAGTCATCAACTTAGTTAACCGCATTCTCGCCAAGGCCCTTCAAGAGGGAGTTTCGGACATCCATGTCGAACCCCAAGAAGAGCATTTGCGCGTTCGCTTCCGCAAAGACGGCGTGCTGCGCCAAGCGTTCGAGCTTTTACCCAAGAAAATCACGGCAGCGGTGGCAGCCCGCTTCAAAATTATGTCAGAGCTTGACATCGCCGAACGACGACTGCCTCAAGATGGTAGAATCCGCCGGATGTTTCAGGGACGCAAAGTTGACTTTCGGGTCAGTACCTTGCCCAGCCGCTACGGAGAGAAGGTAGTATTGCGGATCTTGGATAACTCTAGCACTCAGCTAGGGTTAGATGTTTTAATTACCGACCCAGATACCCTGGAAATTGTGAGGGACATGGCCAACCGTCCCTTTGGCCTCATCTTGGTCACTGGCCCAACGGGCTCTGGTAAATCGACAACCTTATACTCCATCCTGGCGGAACGAAATGACCCTGGAGTTAATATATCAACGGCAGAAGACCCCATTGAGTATTCCTTGCCCGGAATTACCCAGGTACAGGTACTACGAGAAAAAGGCATGGACTTTGCCTCAATTTTGCGATCGTTCCTGCGCCAAGATCCAGATGTGATTCTGGTGGGTGAGACGCGGGACAAAGAAACCGCAAAAACGGCGATTGAAGCAGCCCTCACCGGCCACTTGGTACTAACCACCCTCCATACTAACGATGCTGCGGGTGCCATCCCACGCCTTGACGAAATGGGTGTTGAACCCTTCATGGTATCCGGTGCCTTGATCGGCGTCTTAGCACAGCGCTTAATGCGCCGCGTTTGTTCTGATTGCCGCCTGCCTTACCAGCCAAGTTCGACTGAACTAGCTAGATTTGGTCTATCAGTTTCCAGTGAGGGGGAAGTAACCTTTTACAAGGCCAACACGCTGCAACCTGACGAAATCACCGAAGCCAGAAACCGAGGCACACTCTGCCAGAAATGTAGTGGCGTTGGTTATAAGGGACGTGTTGGCGTCTACGAAGTCATGCGCAACACGGAACGGCTGCAAGCCTTAATCAACCAAGGTGCTGCTGCTGAGCGGATTAAAGAAGCTGCCGTCGAGGAAGGAATGACAACTTTATTAGCCTATAGCTTAAACCTGGTGAAACAAGGATACACGACCCTTGACGAAGTGGAGCGCGTAACCTTTACTGATGCTGGCCTAGAGGCAGAACTGAAAGCCAAGCGGAAAACTTCTCTCACCTGTCGTGGTTGCCATGCGGAATTACAACAAGAATGGCTAGACTGTCCTTACTGCATGACACCTCGTTTTCAGGATTAAAAGTTGTTTGTTATTAGTTGTTTGTTGTTTGTTGT
>DNXU01000222.1:3908-7233 GCA_003505715.1 Cyanobacteria bacterium UBA8803
AACAAACAACAAACAACAAACAGGAGACAGCCCAATGGCTATGGAATTAATGATTGAGGACTTGATGGAGCAGATGATTGAGATGGGGGGGTCAGATATGCACATCCAAGCGGGTGCGCCAGTCTACTTCCGCATTAGCGGCAAGCTCCAACCCTTTGGCGAAGATCCCCTGAGTCCTCACGAATGTCAGAAGCTGATCTTCAGTATGCTCAATAACTCCCAACGTAAGGAGTTGGAGCAAAACTGGGAACTTGATTGCTCTTATGGGGTTAAAGGATTAGCTCGTTTCCGCGTTAATGTCTACAAAGAACGGGGTTATTATGCAGCGTGCTTAAGGGCATTGTCTTCTAAAATTCCCAACTTTGACCAATTAAATTTGCCAGATGTGGTTCGGGAAATGAGTGAAAGACCCAGAGGATTGCTCTTGGTAACCGGGCCAACGGGTTCGGGCAAAACCACAACCCTCGCAGCAATGGTTGACTTAATTAACCGAACAAGACCAGAACATATTCTGACTATTGAAGACCCCATAGAATATGTATTCCCCAACATCAAGAGCTTAGTCCACCAACGTCAAAAGGGCGAGGATACCAAAAGCTTTGCCAACGCTTTGAGGGCAGCACTGCGGGAAGACCCAGATGTTGTTCTAGTTGGAGAAANNATCCTGGTCGGAGAAATGCGGGATTTGGAAACAATTTCTCTAGCTATTTCAGCGGCGGAAACAGGCCACTTGGTTATGGGAACGCTGCATACTAGTTCCGCAGCTTCGACCATCAACCGAATTATCGATGTGTTTCCACCGGAACAACAGCAACAAATTAACGCTCAGTTGTCTAACTCCTTAATTGCTGTATTTAGTCAAACCCTTGTACCTAAGAAAAACCCTAAACCAGGTGAATTTGGCCGGGTGATGGCACAGGAAATTATGATAGTGACGCCAGCTATTGCTAACCTCATCCGAGAAGGAAAAGTGGCTCAAATCTACTCAGCCATCCAAACAGGTATGAAAATGGGGATGCAAACAATGGAGCAGACTTTGGCTACTTATGTTAAGCAAGGCGTGATTTCCTTTGAAGCAGCTGTTTCTAAGAGTTCCAAACCAGAAGAGTTGCAACGTCTCATCGCTGGTGGTGGAGGCATTCCCGCTCCCGCTGCTGGTGCCAAAACAGGCGCTAAAGTAGCTCGCTAATTGTTCATTGTTCATTGTTCATTGGTATGACCAATAACAAATGATTAAGAACCAATGACCAATGACCAATGACCGATTAGGAAAGTAAGCAACTCGCTAAGAGTACTCTCTATTTAAATACTCTTCCTTCATCCAGACACAAGCCATGCCTACCTTTATTGTTGAGGTTCGGGATGCACGAGGAAATGCTTCTAAACAGAAAGTCGAGGCGATTTCTCCAGAACAAGCCCGTGGTATCCTCCAAAACAAATATTCTTACATCGGTAACGTCAAAAAAGCAGGTATTGACCTTGACTTAGCGTCGCTAACCGACAAATTTAGCAGTGTAACTGTTAAAGAAAAAGCCATTTTTTCACGGCAATTTGCAGCTATGGTCAACGCGGGTGTGGCTATAGTTCGCTGTCTAGGCGTCTTATCCGAACAGTGTCCCAATGCCAAACTGAAAAAGGCACTCCTCGTCATTAGTGGCGAGGTACAGCAAGGGACAAATCTCTCGGATGCCATGCGCAAACATCCCGAGTGTTTTGATAAGCTCTACGTAAGTATGGTGGAAGCTGGTGAGGTGGGAGGGGTTCTTGATGAAGTCCTCAACCGATTAGCCAAGGTGCTAGAGGATATGGCACGGTTGAAAAACCAAGTCAAATCAGCGATGGCTTACCCTACTGCCGTTGGCATTATAGCAGTCATCGTATTTTTCTGTATGACGGTGTTTTTAATCCCGATCTTTGCAGAGATTTTTCAGGGTTTAGGTGTAGAATTGCCAGCGCTAACGAAGTTCATGCTCTGGTTGAGCAGCATTATGAGAAGCTGGAAAATCCTGATTCCGATTGTTGGTTTTATTGGAATCTCCTTTGCTATCCGGCAGTACTACAAAACACCTGTCGGTCATCTGCAAATCGATGCCTTGATGCTGAAAATGCCTCTATTTGGCGATTTGAACCAAAAAACAGCAGTAGCTCGTTTTTGCCGCATTTTCGGTACGTTAACCCGTTCGGGAGTGCCGATCCTTAATTCCTTAGATATTGTCCGCGATACAGCTGGAAACCAGGTAATTGCGAACGGTTTGGAGGCGGCAAAGAATGAAATTCAACAAGGTGGGATGATCAGTCTGGCCTTGCAAAGAGAGGAAGTTTTTCCAATGCTAGCCATTCAGATGATTAGTATTGGTGAAGAGACCGGGGAACTAGATTCTATGATGATGAAAGTGGCTGATTTTTATGAAGATGAAGTGGAGCAAGCCGTTAAAGCCTTAACCAGTCTCATAGAACCTATAATGATGGTTTTATTAGCTGGGATGGTAGCCGTGATCCTGCTGTCAATGTATCTGCCCATGTTCAAAGTATTTGAGACTCTTGGATAACGAATTTTGGATGAGGTGGATGCTAGATCTAGACAGTGGAGAAAAGGGAGAGGAAGGGGAGAGGGAAGGGCAGAGGAGGGTAATGATTTTTATGGTTTTAATGATTAATGACAATTAATCGGCACCTCTACAATCCACCACATCTAACTCAAAACTATAAAATGTCATGCCTATTAAGCAATCTGATTACGACGCCTTACTAGCGGAGTATAGTAACCGTGATTCAGCGATCGCACTACTCAAGAAGCATCGACCTTATCTGGAGATGATTCCCAGTATGCGCCGACCGGACGAGAGCCTGATCGCCATTCCCTTACCGATTGTCAGAATTCGCCCAGCTAAAGCAACTACAGCAATCAATAGCAGTCTGGCAGCTTCACCAGCAGCAGTGAGCTTACCCTGTGATGTTGCCATATTGATGTGCGATCCAGAATGGAAAATCAAAATGGGGGTAGAGATTCTTGTCTTCATTCATCGCCCCCATGAAGACTTCTCAGATCTACTTGGCCGCTGGCGTCAAACACAAGTATTGCTCGACAAAGACTATGAATGGCTGATGCCTCCCCGCTACGAACACGTTCTCAGCGATGGTTCTGACCGCATTTATCCGCTGTTTGTAATCTTTCCAGAGACGCCCCAACGAGTTCAGCGTGGTTTAGTAGGCGCTTACCTACCTTTTGTCATGCAAGTTTTAGATCCTGTAGTTGAGGAAGTAATATCAGAAAGCTTATCTCCAGAAAGCCCAACTACCTAAGGGTTGTTGGTTGTTAGTTGTT
>DNXU01000222.1:7432-10027 GCA_003505715.1 Cyanobacteria bacterium UBA8803
ACAACAAACAACAAACAACTACTTAACAAATTGTGGCATTACTTCGGCAGCTGTAAATAGGCCGTAGATGCCTCTTTGGTGTAGGGATACTCCAGCTTTGAGATAGCCGAAGGCTGGCCCGCAGACATTGGCGGCCATGCTGGTCTCGTCGCCGAGGGTAAAGGTGTGAGTCGAAATCTTTCCCTCAAAGGTGCGACCTGTGACTTGGACATTGGTACTCAGAGGTTTTTTGGGATTGCGGGTATCTACTACACCGCCAACTGTGACGCGATCGCGAGAGCAAATCCCTGCTAGTTCCAACATGACATCATCGGCATGTTCCATATTTTCTAGGGTCAGGATGCCATTAGTGCGATCCAGTAGCGCTTCTACTTCGGCGTCGCTCATGCTGGTTGCCCGTTGTACATCGTAGCCGGGAAGGTGGGCGATGTCTTCCCGAATGGTTGCTCGGTAGGCTTCCCAGTTGGCAATCCCGACACCGAAGGTAATTTTGACGCTGTGAATCTCGGCATAGCTTTGGGCGGCGATCGCTGCTGCTGCTGTGAGCAAGCCTGGTGTGGCTCCACAGCCTGTCATGTAGGTAATTCCAGCTGCTTGCAGTTCATCCACCATTGCCAATAGCTGTTCAACTGCACTGGTGCGTTTCACGGCGTCCACTAGCACCCCTCGCCAACCGGATTGGATAAACTGCCGTGCTACTGAGGCCATAAAGGTATTGGGTAAATTGGGCAAGGCCAGGAAATACCCGTCCACAGATGCTTTTTCAATTAAGTCTGGGATGGCGCGGTTGCTGAGGGTGCCTGTTGGCTCTAGGTAACCCAGTGAACCGTGAGAATGGTAAGTGGGTATACAGCGATCGGGATTTAACCCGGCAGGGTCATGCGCATAGCCCTTTTTGTCGGCAGCGGCCACCCAAATCATTTCCCTTTTGCCAGCAAGGACTCTGGTGGCAGCTTGCCCCAAACCTCCAAATCCTAAAACACCTATCCGCATTGGCTTTTTTTCCAGAGAATTCCCTGTTGTGAAAGAGGCTGGACTGTTGAGTTGCTTTTCACTCATGGCAGTTGACTTGAAATTAACTTGAAATGAGACAGACTTCCATTATCCGAGGTCATATCGCCTCGTTTTACATAGTCATGATTAATTTTTTCCCCCTCTGGCTGGGTGTTTGGGGAGTTGATTCTGTATATTTTTGTGAATAACCCAGCACTGGCCGATCCCGGTAGCTTGACTGCAAGGCAAAGTTACGCGAAACTTAACGAAAGATTAGTGTAAGATACTAATCAAATATTAAGTTCTGTTAAATTCCTAGTCGCAGGAAGTCGAAGAGTCACGATTGGTGTAGCGGCTGCGTCGTCAGTTGGTGGTGGCCAAGTAATCCCAGACCTCATCAGCTGTCGTCTGACCGATGCCACAGCTCTAGAGGGAGGATTGACCCAACAGTTAACAACACTATGGAAACCTTAGAATTTGTCATCTATCCAGATGGCCGAGTGCAAGAAAAAGTGACGGGAATCGTGGGTTCCTCTTGTGCAGAGGTGACAGCAGCGATTGAAGCTCAGTTGGGGCAAGTTGTTTCAGTGGAACAAACATCAGAGTATTTTGCCCAACCCGTTCAGCAGTCGGCAACAGCCATGGCTCAAGCAACTTGTAGCGATTGGTAAGTTTTTTTGTTCAATCAGCGAGTAATTTAACCAAAATGTCACATTTTAGCAACATTAAAACTCAAATCCGCAACCTTGCTTCTTTGCAAGCAGCTTTAACCGACTTGGGTGTTAACTGGAAATCGGGACCTCATGAGGTGCGGGGTTATCGCGGTCAAACCAGCACTGCCGAGGTCGTTGTTGAACAGGACAATAACTATGACATCGGTTTCCGTTGGAATGGGAAAGAATACGAACTTGTTGCTGACTTGCAATATTGGCAGCAGCCTTGGTCTGTAGACGGTTTTCTCAACCGAGTTAGCCAGCGTTATGCCGTCCATACAGTGGTGCGCGAAACCGCTAAACAGGGCTTTCAAGTAGCCGAACAGCAAAAAAATGGAGATGGTTCAATTCGTTTAGTTGTCCAACGCTGGAGCGCGTAATGGCAAATTTTTCCCTGGACTTGGAGCGTTCGGGTCTAGAGCCAGAATTAGGAGGCGTCTTTCGAGATGCGCCGGAGCGATCGGGCCTCGAACCCGAACTCGGAGGTGTTCTGCGGCAAAAGGGTGTTTACGTTGATGAAATTACCTGCATCGGCTGTAAGCATTGCGCTCATGTCGCCCGCAACACATTTTATATTGAGCCGGACTATGGGCGATCGCGGGTAATTCGACAAGACGGCGACTCAGAAGAGAGTATTCAAGAGGCGATTGATACCTGTCCTGTTGATTGCATTCACTGGGTCGATTACACCGAACTGAAACGGCTGGAAGAGGAACGGCAAGATCAGGTGATTCCGATTGCGGGATTTCCTATCGATCCAGCAGTGGTAGCTGCCAAGATTCGGCAGAAGAAGATAGAAAGAAAGCGCAAGCGCAAAAAATAAGTAATATCATGTCCGGTAGCATCGGACTTGTATAAAGAGGTTCAACCATATCAACGCAACCGGACA